>NZ_JBHTLD010000013.1:0-40806 GCF_042678745.1 Pontibacter rugosus
CGTATATATACATTAAAAGGAATAAATACTTAGTTAAGTATAGTAAACTAGGATTAATACTTGGAAAAGCTTTATCCCCTTAGGTAGTAGGCCTCTATTTCTACCAGACTTCCTACTGAATGACAGGTGTTTAGCGTGCTTAAAGTTAATACCACCCCACACTCTGAGCAAAGTACCTGTCGCTTAATATGCATAAAAAATAAGTACGCCAACCACTTACGCTACTGCCGCATCCGCTGCAGGTACTGCATAAAAGGCTGCTGCAGTGCCACCGCCTGCTCCTGCATTCCACTGTCCTGCGCCGCTATGATCAGGTTCTGAAGTTTAAGCATGTTCAGTTGAATTTCTCTGTCAAAAAGAGCTCCTTTTGCAAAGTAGTAGTCCAATTGTTGCTGCGTTTCCTGCCCTATAGTGTCTAGAAGAATCTTAGCCTGTTCCTGCTCTCCGACCGCAGCCAGTACAGGTATAAGCCTGGGTGTAAAGTAATCGGGTGGCACGGTATCTAGCGGCATTTTGGCGAGGCAAAAATCAACTACCTCTTTGGCTTTGGCTGTATTGCCTTCCTGCAGGTAAGCCTCTGCTAATAACGCAAATTTTTCGCGGGTGCTGGCGGTGAAACGCAGGTAGTTTTCATCTAGATAAACGCTGTTGCTATCGAGGCTGCGGTAGCTGAACTTGTGGATGAGATTATCATATAGCACCTCTTTATTTACATATCCCTGCTCCTGCTCGCTTTCTGTTTTTACTGGTACAATGCGGTAAACCATGCCTTCCAGCTGTGCATATTGGTCTAAACCAATGTAATCTGACACAGGAATAGCGCTGGAAAAGTAAATTGGTCTTTGCCAGTTATTGCTGCTAAGCAAATCAAGTATAACCAGGTGGCGCTTCTCGAGGTAAGGCACATTTACCTGCAGGTGCATTTTGGTGCTGATACTATCCTGTTTATACTTGGGTACAAAACTTTTGGCAAGGGCTGGGTTCACGTCCAGGTAAAAGTCTTTTGTAGGAAAAGTTAGCAAGGTGGTGCCCTGTCCGTACTGCACCTGTAGCGCCGGATGGTTATGCTGCACCAGCTGCATAAACTGCCGCAGATCTATGCCAGCTGCTACCTGCGGGCGCTCCACAAAAGGCAGATAATCGTTTGTGCCTTGCCTGTAGCTTTCTTCTCCGAGCGAGAGCGGCCATGCTGCTGCATCGTAAGCCGGACGCATCATCTGGTTGATGTACCAGTCTGTGTTCAGGAAAGTCATCACGGCCACGCGCACATCGGTACGATAACCCTCCACCTCCTGCACATACCAGAGCGGATAGGTGTCGTTGTCGGCATGAGTGAAAAGTATGGCGTTGGGAGCGCAGGAATCGAGCAGGTTTTTAGCTGATACCGTGGAAAAGTAGCGCTCGGAGCGGTCGTGGTCGTCCCAACCTTCTGCGGCCATTAGTACAGGCACAGCCATACTTACCGCCGTGGCAATAGCAGCGGTAGCTACTTTATGCTGCCAAAGCTTTCGAAAGAGAGAAGCCAGCGCGGGCACACCCAAGCCTATCCAGATGCAGAAGGCATAGAAGGAGGCGGCAAACGTATAATCCCGCTCCCGTGGCTCGGCGGGTGGCTGGTTCAAGTATAAAGCAATGGCTATGCCTGTAAAAAAGAAAATCAACCCCACCACGACAGCATCCTGTTCGCGCTTTCGGGCGTGAAAAAGCAAGCCAAGTATACCGAGCAGTAGCGGAAGCATATAGAAGCAGTTGCGGGCTTTGTTCTGAAGTATAACCGCCGGAATACCGCTATCATCCCCACGAAACCACAGCGCCCCGGCATGCTGCACATCACCTTCCCGCCCCACGAAGTTCCAGAGAAAATAACGCCAGTACATGTGCCCCAACTGGTAGTTCAGCAGAAAACTTAGATTCTGCGCAAATGTCGGCTTTTGCCCTTCGCGCAGGTCTAGCCACTTTTTATACTCCTGCAAATCGGCTGGCTTATCGCTGTAAATGCGGGGCAGCAGCGAGAGGTCTTTGCTATCATACACATGTTTTATACTTGGGGAGCCTACATACTTGTCTTTGCCCCTAGTGTAGCGCATCGGCCCCTCCTCCTGCCCCACAGGCTGTGCATTGTACTGCGGGCCGTACAGCAGCGGTCTGTCACCGTACTGCTCCCGCTTCAGGTAAGACACAAAGCTCATCACATCCTCCGGGTTATTGATATCGATGGTCGTGTCATAGCCGGAGCGAATCGGGATCATCATGTAAGAGCCATAGCCAATCAGCACAAACACAAAAGAAAGTATGGCTGTATTCAGAACACGGTTGTTGCGGCGGACGGAGAAGTATAAACTATAAAGTATAGCTGACGCCAGAAGGATAGCAAAGGCCACAATGCCAGCACCAAAGGGAAAGCCCAGGCTGTTCACAAAGAACACTTCCATACTTCCAGCCAGAGAAGGCAGCCCCGGTATCACGCCCCAAAGTATAAACAGCAGCACGGCGGCACTGAGGCAGAAAGTAAGTATAGCTCCTTTTAAAGAAGGCTTATACTTGCGGAAGTAAAAGATAAAAGCCAGCGCAGGTATGGCTACTAAGTTGAGCAGGTGCACGCCAATGGAAAGCCCCACCAGGTAAGCGATCAGGATGAGCCATTTATCTGCTGTAACCTCCCCAACTTTTGCCTCCCAGCGCAGCATCGCCCAGAAAACAATCGCTGTGAAGAAGGAGGACATAGCGTATACTTCGGCCTCGGTGGCAGAGAACCAGGCGGTGTCGGTAAAAGTATAAGCCAGTGCTCCAACTGCGCCGCTGCCAAGTATAAGCACTAACTTACTTGCCGATGGTTTCTCTCCGGCCGCACAAACAGCCTTACGGGAAAGTATAGTGATGGTCCAGAAGAGGAACAAGGAGGTAAAGGCACTGCTAAGGCCGGACAGAAAATTCACCCACCAGGCTACCTGCGAGGCATCGGCTGCAAACAAGGAAAACAGCCGCCCCACCAGCAGAAACAACGGCGCGCCCGGCGCATGCGGCACCATCAGTTTGTACGAGCAGGCAATAAACTCACCGCAGTCCCAGAAGCTGGCTGTTGGCTCCAGGGTCAACGTATAAACCGCCAGAGCTACACCAAATATGACCCAGCCGGTTACAGTGTTAAGAAGTTTATAGTTGCGCATAGGATGATTGTTCGTTTTTAAAATTACATCACACGGAGCACGATATGCCTTTGCTCCCGCTACTGCCCGGAGCTGCTTTTGCTAAGGTTATAATGCTCTACTCATAGATCAATTCGCAATTTCCAGCTCAAACACGATGTAGTGCTTCACGCCATACTTGCTGCCCCACTCGCTGGGTGGCACGGCATCCTGCGTAAGGGCGCAATACTGGTACAGGTCCGGCTGCTTTGGGTCGACATAGGGCAGCGAGTACACAAACAGCGGAAAAGAAGAGTTTAACGGCACCCGAACCGGATCGCCAAGTGAACCCGTAGCATCGCGCAGGCTGTACAGGTCTGTTTTGTTTGATTTATACTTTGGGTTTAGTCCAACTCGATCGAACTGCAACAGGAAGTGCGTCAGCTTTTTCTCGGGCTGATGGGAGATAAATTTGAACTGAAATATTGAATCAGCCTCTCCAAAAGCAAAGGCTTCCGGGTAACCTGTATCGGCAGACAAATTACGTACCTTCACCAGCTTGCCTTTTCGGTATTCCTTCGACACCAATTTAAAGTGCTTCCCTCGTAAGCTGGTATCAGAAAAGGCTACTTTAAAGTACTCCATGTCCTGCAGCCGCAGCACATCCCGCAACTCGCTGGATTGCATGTCCCAGGTAACAGTTACCGTAGTGCTGTCGTCTGATGCTTTGGCAACGCTTTGCAGCTGAAGCAGCACGAAAAGTAAGAGAATACAGCCGCTCTTAAGCTTTATACTTGCGGTAAGGCGGTTAAGGAGTTTTTTTACAGATGTGTTCATAGTTTTATATTTTGTCTTTTACAAAGCACGCTTTATACTTTCAGATTTAGCGTTAAGCCCTGTTAAGGAGTGTTAAATAGTGTTAACGACTGACCTTATCTGCCCCCGAATTATTATATTTGATCATGAAGCAGCGTGTAAAGTTGATCCTTATCCTGATGTCGGTGAGCACCTGCTGCTTGCTGGCCTTTCAGTTTTATTGGAGCTATGAGGCTTTCCAAAGTGCCTCTAAGGCCTTTAAAACTGATATAAATGCTGCCCTGCAAGCAGCCGTGGACCGTGAAATGGAACTGCGCCAGGATTACATTGCCAGCAAGTATGAAACCTGGCTCGCGGATACTAACCTGGTAAACATCGACTGCCATGTGGATACCGCTTCCGGCACAACCGTCTTTACCGTGTCGGATAGGAAAGCATCAGATAATGATGAAGCCACCTTTACAATAGGATTTCAGGAGTACAGAGCGGAAGAAGGCAAAATGACACCGAAGGTAAAGCAGTATTTTATCAAACGATTTGTAAACCATACGGTGCGGCCAAACCTGCAGGAGAAAGTAGCGATCTACTACACGCGCCAGTTAGGTGATCTGCTGGAAGAAACATATAAAAAGGAGAAACTGAACAAGGCACGATTGCAGCAACTGTTCACAGAAGCGCTCGCAGCAAGAGAAGTTGAAGCAGGCTATCAGCTTAGCTTCTCAGGAAATGAACCAGCTGTTGGAGAAGCTTTCCCTTACGCTACCCGCACATTTGAATTCGGCTTCAGGAAACCATTCAACCAGGTAAAAGCCTACTTCCCGGACCCAAACAAGGTGCTGCTGCTGCGCATGAAATGGGTACTGCTAAGCTCTCTGGTGCTGATAGCTGTTACCATTTGCTGCTTTGCCTACACCATCCTTACCATCCTCCGCCAGAAAAAGCTGGCAGAGCTGAAGAGCGATTTTGTAAACAACATGACGCACGAGCTGCGCACGCCAGTTGCCACCATCAGCATTGCCGCCGAAGCCATACAAGCGTTTAACCTTAGCAAAACTTCTGCGGAGGAGTATTTGAGTATCATCCGGCAACAGTCGGGTCGCCTCTCCCACCTGATAGATAGCATCCTGAAAAACCTCGCTTTTGAGCAGGACCAGCTGGAACTGGCACCACACCCGGCAAGCTTGCAGCAGTTGGCAGAACAGGCTATACTACAGCACAAGCCGCAACTGGACTTGGCCGGGGCCGGTGTAACCTATGATTTCCCGGCACAACCGATACTTGTAAATGCCGATGAACTGCACCTGCTTAATGTGCTTTCGAACCTCATCGAGAACGCCCTGAAGTATAGCCGGGGCACCTTACAGCTACACCTCCGTTGCCAGCAAAAAAACGGGCAAGCCATACTTAGTGTGCAGGACAATGGCATAGGCATCCCTGCTGCTATGCAGGCTAAGGTGTTTGACAAATTCTTCCGAGTAACGAATGGCAACACGCACAACACCAAAGGCTATGGTCTGGGCTTGAGCTATGCCAAAACGATCATAGAGCGGCACGGCGGAAGTATAAGCCTGCAGAGCCAGGAGCAAAAGGGCTCCACTTTCATCCTTTCACTTCCAGTATACCAGCATGAGCCAGCCGAGCGTACTACTGCTTGAAGATGAGCCGCAATTAGCCAAAATCGTTATGGAAAGCCTGCAGAGCAGAGACTTTAACGTAACGCATGCTGCTAACGGGCTACAAGGTTTGGATGCCGTTCGGGCTACTGCCTTCGATATCTGCGTAGTAGATGTGATGCTACCCCTCATGGATGGCTTTACCTTTGTGCAGGAGCTACGCAAAACCGACACAAAAACGCCTGTACTTTTCCTCACCGCCAAATCCATGACAGAAGATGTGGTGCGGGGCTTTGAGCTGGGTGGCAATGATTATCTCAAAAAGCCATTTAGCCTGGAGGAGCTGGTGCTGCGCCTGAAAGAACTGCTCCGAAGAAACGGCAGCACGGCGGCAGATAAATCACCTGAAACGATAGCGATTGGTGCTTATACATTTGCACCACAAAAACAGGAGCTCTGGTATAAACAGGAGCTGGTCACCAAGCTTTCCCACCGCGAAAGCGAGCTGCTCAAGCTACTCGTGCAGCAAAAGAACCAGGTACTCGACCGCAAAGCCAGCCTGCTCAAACTTTGGGGAGACGACAGCTTCTTCAACGGCCGCTCCATGGACGTCTTCATCTCTAAACTCCGCAAACACCTCAAAAAAGACCCTGCCGTGGAAATTCTGAACATTCGCGGTGTGGGGTATAAACTGGTGTCTTAAGTATGATTTATACTTATACATTTCACGTACTTGTCCCTTCTAGTAACAAAAGCTAAGTTTGCATCTTCTAGGGAGCTTCACCAGCTAAACATCTAACTAGACAAGATAAGCTGTTTAGTTTTTTATAGATGTGGAGAGAAGTACGCTCTTGTACTAAGAGCACACAAATAGTAGCGGGTCAATAGTATAGGATGCCTTTTCGCTTTATTCTGAAAATCTAAAATGCTACCTTACTCCTGAATTAAGTATAAACTGCTCCTTCTCTACTATGAAATTACCTTGCCGAATTGTCTGTACTTTACTCGTACTTGCCTCTCTTTGCTCTCCTGTTGTTGCTCAAAAAAAGGAAAAGCCTTTTGAGCCGGAGGAGCTGGTAAACCCGCTGATGGGCACCGACTCCAAGGTGAGCCTCTCGAACGGCAACACCTACCCTGCCGTGGCCGTGCCTTGGGGCATGAACCTCTGGACCGCACAGACGGGCAAAATGGGTAATGGCTGGGCCTACACGCACGACGCCGATCAGATCCGGGGCTTCAAGCAAACACACCAGCCTTCGCCCTGGATGAACGATTACGGGCAGTTTGCGATTATGCCCATTACTGGTAAAGCAATGTTCCGGGAGGACGACCGGGCCAGCTGGTTCTCCCACAAGTCGGAGGTGGCAAAGCCCTACTACTACAGCGTTTACCTGGCAGACCACGACGTGACCACTGAGTTCACCCCTACCGAGCGTGCCGCCCAGTTTCGCTTCACCTTCCCTAAATCCGACAGCTCTTTTATTGTGATCGACGCTCTGGACAGAGGTTCTTATGTGAAGGTGATACCTGAAGAAAACAAAATCATTGGCTATACTACCCGCGCCGCTCGGAGTAACCCTGTCGATTTTAAAAACTATTTTGTTATCTATATTGGTAAACCCCTAAAGGTAGCATACACCTGGCACGACACGGTACTTGTTAAAAATGCTTTGGAGATGGATGCCAATCATGCCGGTGCAATCGTAGGGTTCAAAACAGCTAAAGGCGAGAAAGTAAACCTAAAGGTGGCTTCCTCCTTCATAAGTATGGAGCAGGCCGAGCTAAACCTGCAACGCGAGCTGGCGAACGATGATTTTGCGACAACTGAACGCAAGGCCAAAGAACGCTGGAACCAGGCCCTGAGCCGTATTAGGGTGGAGGGAGGCACCGACGAGCAGCTGCGCACCTTCTACTCCTGCCTCTACCGCACGCTCTTTTTCCCGCACAAGATGTACGAGCTGGACGCTACTGGCAAGCCGGTGCATTACAGCCCTTACGACGGCAAGACCTACAACGGCTACCGCTTTGCCGGCACTGGCTTCTGGGATACGTTCCGGGCGCTGTACCCTTTCCTGAACCTGGCCTACCCATCTATCAACAAAGAGATGCAGGCGGGCCTGGTGAATGACTATAAAGAAGGTGGCTGGCTGCCGGAGTGGTCCAGCCCGGGCTATGCCGACATCATGGTGGGCAACAATTCTGCCTCTGTGGTGTCAGACGCTTACATGAAAGGCCTGCGTGGTTATGATATTGAGACGCTCTACGAGGCGCTGCAGCACGGGGCAAACAACGAAGGCCCTATCTCCGCCATAGGGCGTGCCGGTGCAGGCTATTACAATAAGCTGGGTTATGTTCCTTATGATGTAAAAATCAACGAGAATGCCGCCCGTACGCTGGAGTATGCCTACGACGATTTTGCCATCTACCAACTGGCTAAGGCGCTGAAGAGGCCTCCAAATGAAATAGAACTGTACAGGAAGCGCAGCCAGAACTACCGCAACCTCTTTGACCCATCCACCGGGCTGATGCGCGGCAAGAACCAGGATGGCACCTTTCAGTCGCCGTTCAATCCTTTTAAATGGGGTGATGCTTTCACCGAGGGCAACAGCTGGCACTACAGCTGGTCAGTTTTTCATGATGTGCAGGGACTGGTGGATTTGATGGGTGGCAAGAAGAATTTCGTAGCCAAGCTGGATTCAGTTTTCTCCTTGCCTCCCATGTACGATGACAGTTACTACAGTGGCGTGATCCATGAGATACGCGAGATGCAGATTGCCAACATGGGACAGTACGCGCACGGTAACCAGCCCATTCAGCACATGACTTACCTCTACAACTACGCCGGTGAGCCTTGGAAAACACAGCACTGGGTACGTGAGACCATGAACCGCATGTATTCTGCTACTCCTGACGGGTACTGCGGTGACGAAGACAACGGCCAGACCTCTGCCTGGTACGTGTTCTCTGCCTTGGGCTTCTACCCTGTTACGCCTGCCGTTAACCAGTATGTGCTTGGTGCTCCACTCTTCAAAAAGGCAACCATCAAGCTTGAGAACGGAAAAGAGTTTGTAATAGAAGCACCTGCTAACAGCAGCCAGAACCTGTACATACAACAGGCCAGGCTGAACGGCAAAAAACACAACAAGAACTGGATCTCGCATGAGGATATTCTGGACGGTGGCAAGCTAAAGTTTGATATGGGCGCTACGCCGAACATGAATCGTGGTACTGAAGAGAGTGCTTTCCCATACTCTCTATCAAGTGCAGAGAAAGAGTAAAGTCTGTAAGTTAAACGCGAGGAGTAATGCCCACTTTTGGAACTTGCTAAAACGACTACTAAGCTGATGCTGCTCACTCAAAGCCATCCCCTAATTACAATCCTGAAGTAGGCTTCAAACCTCGCAGCGTGCGCAGCACCTGCGAGCGTCTGGAACAATTTTGAATGAGCGGATAAGTGATTGATTGAATTTTATACTTGTTCCTTTTTCACCTTTTATCATCCTGTAAGGATCTTGTGAGCGAGCTTTAAAACACTTTCACTCCGCCACCAAGATCTTTCCAAGATGACAAAGAGGGGTTCAAGTTTTCAAAAACCAGTTATTCATTCAATTATTGTTTAGGAGTCCCGGACGCTCTCGAGGAGAGGAATCTCGGCTAGTACTATTCATCAAGTATAAGTTTCATGGTAACATTATCCAACCACCCCCAGCCCCCTTGTCTAAGGAGGGGAACTGGCTAAAGCTACGTCAGCAGAGACTACTCTCCTGTTCCCACTCTTAAGCGCTTTACAGCTATAAACGTATAACAGGGATTTGGGAGCTGGAGGCTCAGCAGCAGCTAGAAAAGTTAGCTTGTTCGGAGATGCAGTAGGCAGCAGCTAAGCAAGTATGACTGAAACAAGTATAGCCGAAGCTGTACAGGTATGGCTCTGCGAGCTAGTATGCATAGTAGGACACGAGATGCAAACTCGCGCCAGCAGGGGTATCTAAGTATAAGAAAAGGCAGTCTTTGGCACATGCGGACGCTTGCTCCAGATTGATCACGCATTATAACAGAACAGCACCTCCTGCCGGACGTGCTGTTCTGTTGTTTGATACTTGCTGATTTATACTTACGGAGCCACTGCCATGAGTTTCTTATTGGGTTTGCTGCCCATGTGGAAGGTGAGCCTGCCGCCGTCCATGATCTCGCTGTGCGTTATGTAGCTGCGGTTGATGTCTTTCCCGTTAAGTTCGATTCTCTGCACATAAACGTTCCTATCCTTCTGGTTCTTCACGTCGATGACGAAGGTTTTCCCGTTCTCCAGGTTTATACTTGCTGACTTCACAGCGGGGCTGCCGATGGCGTAATGCTCAGAGCCGGGGGCCACCGGGTAGAAGCCAAGCGCACTGAACACATACCAGGCGCTCATCTGCCCAAAGTCATCGTTGCCACCCAGGCCGTCCACGGTCGGCTTGTACATGGCCTTGAGCACCATGCGCGTGCGCTCCTGCGTCTTCCAAGGCTGGTCGGTCCAGTTGTAGAGGTAGGCCACGTGGTGAGAGGGCTCGTTGCCGTGCACGTAGTTGCCGATGATGCCGTCGCGGGAGATGTCCTCCGTGTTCTCAAAGTACCTGCCCGGCAGCTCCATCGTGAAGAGCGAATCCAGATGCTGCGCGAAACGCCGCTTTCCGCCCATCATGGCGACCATCTGAGCAGGGTCGTGCGGCACGTACAGGCTGTAGTTCCAGGAGTTGCCTTCGATGAAGCCCTGGCCGTGCGTGTCCAGCGGGTCGAACTCTTTCTTCCAGCTGCCGTCGCTCAGCCTCGGGCGCATGTAGCCGGACTTGGCATCATACACGTTTTTGTAGTTCTGAGACCGCTTGATAAACTCCTCGTAAATATCCTGTCGATTCAGCTTCTTGGCCATCTGTGCGATGCACCAGTCGTCGTAGGCGTACTCCAGCGTCTTGGACACAGAGGAGCCGTTCTTATCCTCCGGCACGTAGCCCATCTCCATGTAGTAGCTCAGGCCGTCGTAGTAGTTGTTGCGGGCCGTAGTCACGCATGCCTCCAGGGCACGGTTTGCATCGAAGTTTGTGTTTCCCTTCATCACCGCGTCAGCGATAACTGGTACGCTGTGGTAGCCGATCATGCACCAGTTTTCGTTGGCGTGGTGCGACCACACGGGCAGCATCTTATGCACGCTCTGGTCGTAGTGGGCCAGCATAGACTTGACCATGTCGGCGTTGCGCTTGGGCTGCACGATGTTGAAGAGCGGGTGCAGCGCGCGGTAGGTATCCCAAAGCGAGAAGCTGGTGTAGTTGGTGAAGCCTTTTGCCTGGTGCACGTTCATATCCAGGCCCCTGTACTTTCCGTCCACGTCCATGTAGGTGGTCGGGCCGAGGAAGGCGTGGTACAGGGCGGTGTAGAAGTTCACCAGGTCGTCCTTCTCGGCGCTCACCACCACCTTGTTCAGCTCTTTGTTCCACTGGGCCTGCCCCTGCTGCTTCACCTGCTCAAAATCCCAGTGCGGTATCTCGGCCCGCATGTTGGCAAGGGCACCCTCCGTGCTTATCGGCGAGAGGGCGAACTTAACCTTGATTTTCTCTCCTTCCTCTGTCTTGAAATCGAAGTAGGCGCGCAGCTTTTTAGCAGCGAACTCCGGGAAGTTCTTCGTCTGGTCGAACTTGCGCCAGAAGCCTTTATACACCTGCTCCTCGTCGTAGTTCTTGTTACCGTATTGGTAAAAAGGCTTGTTAAAGGCCATGGCAAAGTATACGGTGCGTGTTCTGGCCCACCCGTTCGTCTGGCGGTAGCCCGTAATAAGCGTGTCGTTCTCCACCCGCACAAAGGTCCACACGTTCTTGCCGTCGTAGTTGTAGATGCCCGACATCAGGTCAAGTATGATGTGCGCCTCGTCCGATTTGGGAAAGGTGTACTGGTGCATCCCTACCCGATTGGTAGCCGTCAGTTCGGCGGTGATGTTGTGGTCGTCCAGCTTCACTTTGTAGTAGGCCGGCTCTGCCACCTCGTTTTTATGCGAGAAGGCGGAGCGGTAGCCGCTCTCGGGCCTGTCTTCTGTGCCCGGGTTGAGTTGCAGCCTTCCCGTGGTGGGGGCGATCAGGAAGTCGCCTAGGTCGGAGTGGCCGGTGCCGCTGAAGTGCGTGTGGCTGAAGCCGACGATCGTCTTATCATCATACTGATAGCCTGCGCAATATTTATAAACGTCCTTGTTATACTTACCGTCAACAGCGTAGGGGATGGTGTCGGTGTCGGGGCTGAGCTGCACCATGCCGAAGGGCACCGTCGCCCCCGGGTAGGTGTGGCCCATTTTGGCCGTGCCGACCAGCGGGTTCACGTGCTTCACCAAATCAGCCTGCGCCAGCGACAGCAGGGGCGTGAGCAGAAGCGCAGGCAAGAGTAACTTTTTCATAGAACGAGGTATTTATAGGAATTATGAATGCTGAATTACAATTTTTGGATGTGTGAGGTGTTCCAGAGGTTTGCCGCTCCAATCAAAGCAGCCTCTTCGCCTAATACGGCTTGCTTTACGGGCAGCGTTATACTTTGCTGATGTAGCGTTTTCAGAAGGACAGTTTCAAAAAGAGGCAGGGCTTTGGCAATATTTCCACCCAATACGATTACTTCCGGCTGCTCGTCCTGCACAAAGGGAATGAGAAAAGCAGCCAGGTTTTGCCCAAACTCATCAAACAGTTGTTGCACCCTTGGATCTTCCGCATGCATGTCTGCGATGGCTTTTACATGGGGTAACTGCTGGCCGGTCAGCTCCTGAAAACGTTTTACAAACCAGCGGGAGCTCAGGTGCTCTTCAGCTATACTATCTTTGAACGGAATATTCCAGCGGTTGGCATCTTCTGCGCTGCCGTCTCTGAACCAGGTGGAGCCAAGGCCGGTGCCCAATGTAAGGCCTATAGCTTTGCCATAACCTTTGGCTGCTCCGCCCAATACCTCTCCGTACAAAAAGCTGGGAGCATCGTTCTGAAACAGGATGTGTTCCGGCCGCACCTGCAACTGCTGCGTCAGCAAAGGCCTCACATGCACACCATAAAGGGCGTCAAACTTACCCTGGTTTTTCATCAAGGCTATCCCCTGTTCATAATCAAAAGGGCCGGGCATGGCGATGCCAATGTGCTGTACCACAGTATCACATTTACCTGTAGCGGCCAGTATGGCAGTGCTCCATGCCTCGATTATTTCCTCTACTGAGCCTCCAGCGTTTACATCTGCCCTGCTCATGGTTTCATGCAACACTTGCTGGTTGTTTAAGTCAACTACGGCAGCCAAAATATGAGTGCCTCCAATGTCAACACCAAGTATAAGTTTTTGCATAAAAGCTATGTAATATCAGGCGAAAGTTTAGATAAGAAAGTTTAATATACAAAACCCTGATTAAAACCCTGATTAAAACTCGGAGTTTACACACACATTGTTCTCCTTCTTGGTGCTTTCATACTTTCCGCAACGTGCTACTAGTGAAGCTTAGAAAGTTAAAATATTCAAGGATATTCTGCTAAGCCTTTAGATCCTAAAAAGCTCATTAATGGTATTTATACTTTCCCAATTAACCAATACTCGAACAGGATTTTGTTTTTCCCGTTTGTACTAGCATAAAAATGAAGGTAAGCTATGGATTTTAAACAACTTTCTGTGCAGCATAATGAGAAGGGAGATCTACGAAAGGTAGGTTTCGAAATGGAATTTTCTAATGTGGGGGTTGAAGAAGCAGTACAGATTGTACAGGAGCTGTACGGAGGAAAAGTAGAAGAGGCACATCGCTTTTCTCAGAAAGTAGTAGGTACATCGCTTGGTGACTTTACAGTTGAGTTCGACTTGACCCTCCTCACCGAAAAGAACTACAAAAAGGTGTTCAACAAGCTGAATATTAAACTAGAAGACTACAAATTGGAAAAAGGCACGCTGGAGGATAGTGTGGAAGACATGCTGGAAAGTGTGGTGGGCAAGATATTTCCTTATGAGATTGCCATACCGCCTGTGCCGTGTAATCAGCTAGGCCAACTGGAAAAGCTGCGGCAAGCTCTATATGAGCACCGTGCACAGGGAACCAAAGCTTTTCTTACCAACGCCTTCGGCACACACATCAACGTAGAGGTACCCAACACACGAACAGAAACGCTCATCAATTACTTAAGAGCTTTCCTGCTGCTATACCCCTGGCTGCTGGAGGCCGGAAAGACAGATTTGGCAAGGCGCGTAAGTCCTTTTATTGATCCATATCCGGAGGCTTATGCCAAACTTATACTTAACCCAGCTTATCAGCCTGATCAGGAAAAAATGATCAGCGATTACCATCGCTATAACCCCGACCGCAATCGCCCACTGGACATGTACCCGCTCTTCTCAGCGCTAAGCCAGGATACCGTAAACCAGTTTAAAGACATAGGCAAAGTAAAATCAAGGGAAACATTCCATTACAGGCTGCCTAACAGCTCTATTTCGCAACCCGACTGGACGCTGGCACAGGAGTGGAACTACTGGGTGGTGATAGACGATTTGGCAAATACGCCAGATAAGCTGGAAAAAATGAGCCAGGAATACCTGCACCTCAAAGACAACTGCCTGATTGGGTTTGACAGCAAATGGACAAAGGAGACAGAAAAATGGCTAACCTGACAAAGAAGTTTAAGATAAACAGAAACAGACCTACCATAGGCGTAACAGGCCCTGACAAAGGTGGTGGTGCCGCATGGTTTTTTACAGCTTTAGGTATTTGGATAGCAGGTGGCAGACCTGTACGCATCACTCCCTCAAACCCACGCACGGCCGATGGACTGCAGGCACTGGTGATAGGGGGCGGTGCCGATGTAGACCCAAGTACATATGAGCAGGAACATGTGCTGGATGAGTACCTGCAGCAAACGATCAACCACCCACACAAAAATATTTTTCAGCGGGTTGGCCGCTTTGCTCGCTGGCTCTACTACCCTGCTTTATTTTTTGCCCGTAAGCTTTTCAGTCGAAGCCGCAAAAGCACGCATGGACTGGACCATGCCCGCGACCACCTGGAAATACAGCTTATAGATCAGGCGGTTAAAAAGGAATTACCTGTGCTTGGCATCTGCCGAGGCTCACAGCTGCTTAACGTATACTTTCGGGGCACCTTATACCAGGACATCAACACCTTTTACCTAGAGGAGCCAAACCCTTCCAGTATTTTTCCGGTGAAGCGGGTGTATATAAAGACAGGCAGTAAGCTAGGTAATATACTTGGCACCCAGCAGTTAGAGGTCAATGCACTGCACAACCAGGCAGTAAAAGAGCCGGGCCAGCACATTGACATCGTTGCCCGCGAGAAAAACGAGGTGGTGCAAGGGATAGAGAACGTAGCCCAGGACTTTGTGATTGGCGTGCAGTGGCACCCGGAGTATCTGCCACAGAAGAAAACGCACCGCCGGCTGTTTAAGTCACTTGTACAGCACGCCAGCCTTGTAAACTTCCAGATAGAAGATGTAGACATGCAGGAAGCGCTTTCAGCCCCGGAGAACGAAGCTTTAAAAGCAGTACACGAGCAGGAAGAGAAACTTCTGCAGCAGCACCCTACTGCTTCATGATTTGATGTAGCTGATTACAAAGCACCTACCAAGTATAAGCTTGCTCTGCATCAACTCATTTCTGCTGTCTCCGTTTCTGAATCTTGAAAAAGAAATGACATGAAAACAGAACGAGTAACAACCGAAAAAGAAATAGATGCCTTGGTAAGAGAGCAACTGGCAGAGCTGTTAAAGGGTGGATTTGCACCCAATGTAATTCTGCTACGCGAGTTTGACTACAACAAAGCAGGTGTAATGCTGGACGGCCTGCACTTCTCTGCCTGGGTTTTGCTGGGCCACATCAGGGCACGCCACCAAACGCTGCTAAACTTTATGAAAGACCCAGCCAACAACGACAATGTGTGGCCGGACGCGCATTGGCCGGAGAACCACCAGCCACAAAGCGAACAGGAATGGAACGATGCCATTGATGCCTATGAACGAGAGTTGGACGAGATGATTGCGTTAGTTCAGAACCCAATTACCGATCTTTTTGAAGTGCAGGCAAATGGCAAAACCCGCTCCTGGGCAGCCATGACCACGTTGCATCACACAGGCTACCACATTGGCCAACTGAAAACAGTTGGCCGGCAGTTAGGAGTCTGGTAGTTTATACTTGGTAGAGCGGCTGCTGTGCCGCTATGATGTCCTGCTTCAGCTGCTCGAAATCTTGGTGCGGTGGCACAGGTGAAAACGTCATAGGCTGGTCTTTTCCGGTGGGGTAACCGAGGAAGTTAATTAAAGGGCCGGCAACAATGTCGGCTTTTTCAGTTTGCTCCGCTGTCAGCTGGTCCATCCAATAACCTGAAGTTCCTTTCTTAAGGTGCTTCGGGTTTTTCCTTTTAAGTGTAGAGAAACTCATGGCCTCTTGCAGTTCCTCCCGCTCCTGCTGGCTTAAGTCTATCTCCAGGTAACGAAGCAAACGACCTAATTCCTCCTGAAAATCCAGCAGAAAGCCTTCATAAAAAGCAATGTGAATGTTTTGCTCCTGGCTCAGACGCACATGGTCATATACATGCCATACCCACTCTAGCATCAGCTCCTCAAAGTGCTGCTCCAGGTAGCGCTGCGGCTCGGTTATTCCCTGCGGGTAATACTTCAGCATGTAATCAGAAGTATAATATTTAGCGGCTGAAATGGCTCTGTCCCGTGGGTCGCGGACAATGTATACTTGCTTATCGAACAGATTGAACAACTCCGGGCTTCGCTTGCAAATAGGCGAATGCGTCCAGACATGGTTGGTCTGGCTGATATAACTGGCTATATCCAGTATGGGCATGCGGAAAATACTGCTGATGCGGTAGCTGTACTGCAGGTCTGTTACATCAAGCACATCTATACTTGCCTGACTCGGATAATTTAAGTCCCACTCTTGAGCCAAGGTATAAATCGGCTGCTTCTGTATAAAGCTGGTGGTGTCGTGGCCGGTGCGTTGCAACAGTTGCTGTATGATCTGGTAAAGCCAGAAGTTACCACATTTGGGTGCGCCGCCTTGCAGAATTCTCATTATCTGGTTTGCATTTAGGGTGAACAAGCCCCTATACGGCTCCTGCAAGTATAAGATAAGGCAAAGTATACTTCATGCCGCTATACTTCACCCTGAAACAAACGCATACTAATAAACTGCCATGAAGGATAAAGCGGAAGTATAGCCGCAGCAAAGCATAACTCAGATTCACCTTTTCAGGTAAAAGGACTGATATTTCACGCTTTAGCCTGTAGCCCTTATCACACAAAACATTAGATACTATGAAGCACGTGTTCCCGTTTGAGTCTCAGATTACGTACAGTCAGCGCAAAGAAATGATGCAGCAGGAGCCCCGGCTTATTTTCCTGACAGGCTTATCCGGCTCCGGTAAAAGCACACTGGCCCTGCGGCTGGAGCACTACCTGTTTCATAAAGGCTTCAAAGTATTTCTGCTGGATGGCGATAACGTGCGGCATGGTCTGAACAAAGACCTTAACTTTTCAGAAGCCGACCGAAAGGAGAACATGCGTCGAGTGGCCGAAGTGGCGAAACTGATGTTGGATGCAGGTGTGGTAGTGATAAGTGCTTTTATAGCACCTTACCACGAAGAGCGAAAGCTGGTAAAGGAAATAGTGGGTGCAAGACGTTATACCGAAGTATATGTCAATTGCTCGTTGGGAGAATGTGAGCGGCGCGATACCAAAGGGCTTTATGCCAAAGCCAGACAAGGTGAAATCAAGAACTTTACAGGCATCAGCGCCCCTTATGAGTGTCCGGCTGCACCAGATATGGAGGTACAAACCGATGCGGAATCAATTGAGCAATCTCTTTGCCGGCTGATTGAAAACGTGGAGCCACAGCTAAAAAACCAGGCAGTGATGCGGGTACTCTCCAACGTATAAATCCTGCTCATAGCAACTGCCGACGCCTCATACTTTACAACACCATGAATATCAAGCAACTGATAGATACTGCACGCACAGCCGCACTGGAAGCCGGAAAAGCCATAATGGAAGTATACGCTTCCGGTGACTTTGATATAAACCATAAAGAAGATGACTCCCCCCTGACCAAAGCTGACAAGGCCGCACATAAAATCATAGCAGCACTGCTTACGCCAACAGGTTTGCCTATACTATCGGAAGAGGGTGCGCACGCTGTTTTTGAAAAGCGAGTGGAATGGCCCGCTTACTGGCTCGTGGACCCACTGGATGGCACAAAGGAATTTATTAAGCGAAACGGAGAGTTTACGGTAAACATCGCCTTGATGCAGGACAACAAACCTGTGGCAGGTGTTATCTATGCACCGGTTCCGGATATTTTATACTATGGCTCCAAGGAAACGAATGTTTACAAGGAAGCCGAGGGTATAACAGAGCACTTGCTGCCCCTATCTGAAAAGGTAAGTTTAGAGGCACTGCTGCAACAGGAGAAAGTAATTGTAGTAGCTTCCCGCTCACACTTGTCTACAGAGACAGAAGCTTTTATAAAGCAGTTTAAAAATGTGCAGCTGGTAAATATGGGCAGTTCGTTTAAGTTGATGCTGCTGGCAGAAAACAAAGCTGACATTTACCCCCGCTTCGCTCCTACCATGGAATGGGACACAGCCGCAGGCCATGCCATACTTAATGCTGTAAACAGAAGTGTATACCAAACAGATTTAACATCTGAATTGATCTACAACAAACAGGACCTGCTCAATCCGTCTTTCGTTGCGTTCTGAACCAGCCTTACGAGCATGTTTAAAATTCATCTTTTGCGCTGCAAACCGCTTGCAAAAACGAAATTTAAACAAGCTCTAATACGTAAAGCTAATACTCCAGGTAATCCTGTATGTTGATGGCGTCTGTGTAAGGCTCCAGAATTTCCAGCACATTGGCAGTTTTTGCAAAAGAGGCCATCACCTCTGCCCCCTTACCTGTCCACCGTTCAACAAAAGAATTGCCCAGCGCATAGAGGGTTACGGTCCAGCCTTTGTGCGTGCGCTGCGCCAGCAAAGTGCCGTGCTTTACCAGCACCTCCTCCTGGTGCCAGAGCGGGAGCTTCTGGAACATTGAGCTTTCAATCATGTATAGCTTCCTTTCTTGTGCTTCTGTACTTTAACTAAACCCTGCAGTAATCAGTTTCAAATCCTTTGGCTTTACCTGACGGTCACTGTAAAAAAACAGCTACCATTTGAAGGCAAACCAGGAAGTTGTACGTAAACAAACCGCTGAATAGCATGTACTCCATTTACAAATTGAAAAGAAAGTATGAAGGACGAAGAAGTAAAAGTGGTCGTTTTTGATTTGAACGGTACATTCTACAACAAGAGCTCCAAAGACGAGTTTTATAAGTTCATCTGCACCAAAAGACCCTCCCGCATCAGGTATATGCTGGAGATTGGCTACTACAAACTGCTAAAGAAGCTCCACCAGATAAAACAAACTGAATTTAAAGAAAACTTCTTTGACTACCTGAACGACCTCACCCCCTCCCAGGTAGAAGCTTATGCAAAAGTGTTTTGGCAACAGGAGTATCCAAGGCAATTTAATAAAGAGCTGATACAGCGTTTTGATGCACTAAAGAAGCAAGGCGTCGTGCTGTTTTGTGCCACTGGTGGGTTAGAGCTATACGTGAAGCCACTTTTTGATCTTTATACTATCAATGCTTTTGCTGGAACTAAGGTCTATTACGAAGGCCACACATACGTAGTGGATGGTTTAGCCTGTAAGCACGAAGAGAAGATACGAAGGCTGGAGGAATACCTGGCTGGCAAGCCTTTCAGGATCATAGAAGCCTACTCCGACAGTAAAGAGGAAATTCTCGATCATGCAGAAAAGGCTTTCCTGATTGATGATGGCGTACTGACTCCTTACAAATAATCAAGTTTGAAGGTACTACACGATTAATCTCTTCCCCTGTCCCTTATCCTGTAAGCCTGCTGCAACAAAGCCACTTAGCAGGTGCTGCAGCATACATAGCAAGCCTGCATATATAAGTATAAGTATAATCATATTCAATAACTTAATTACAGCTTGTAAAAACATATAGGTACCTAAGACTGTAAAATAGGTAGAAAGCAAACTTCAATAGTAATTTAATACAATGAAAAAATACAACGACCTAAACAAACAATTCATTGCCGGCGAGTGGATCAATGGCAGTGAGGACTATGAAATTGAAAACTTAAATCCCTTTGATGACACTGTCATAAACAAGTTTGTAGCCGCAAACACCGATGATGTGGACCGGGCTTTTCAGGTGGCAAAAGATAACAGCGTTTCCTGGCGGGATACACTGCCAACCAAGAAGCGGGAAATTATGCTGAAAGCGGCTCAGATATTACTAGAAAGGAAAGAGGAAGTAGTTGAGTGGCTGGTAAAAGAGGTTGGTAGCACCACTCTAAAGGCACAGGTTGAACTACAGCAAACGTATGACATGATCCTGGAAGCCTCTTCCTTCCCTACCCGCATGCAAGGCATGATCACAAACTCATCTGTTCCGGGTAAAATAAATTACGTATTCCGTAAGCCGCTTGGGGTAGTAGGCATGATCAGTCCCTGGAACTTCCCGCTATACTTAAGCATGCGCTCTATTGCGCCCGCTATTGCAACAGGTAACTGTATTGTAGTGAAGCCAGCCTCTCAGTCACCGGTAACAGGTGGTACGCTGGCTGCTAAAATATTTGAAGAAGCGGGTTTGCCTGCCGGTGTGTTCAACGTGGTGGTCGGTAAATCCAGCGTCATCGGCGACTACTTTACAGGTCACCCCATCTCCAGCCTTATATCCTTTACAGGATCTACCCCTGTCGGTAAAGGCATAGGCCGCATCGGCGGTGAAGGTTTAAAGAAACTCGCGTTGGAATTGGGAGGCAACAACGCATTTATCATTCTGGAAGATGCAGATGTA
The DNA here is from genome assembly GCF_042678745.1 of Pontibacter rugosus. NCBI lineage: Bacteria > Pseudomonadati > Bacteroidota > Cytophagia > Cytophagales > Hymenobacteraceae > Pontibacter > Pontibacter rugosus. Next base: position 20,465 of record NZ_JBHTLD010000013.1, read on the forward strand.
GACCGTGCCGTAGATGCAGCCATTTTCGGCAGATTCATGCACCAGGGGCAGATATGTATGTCTACGAACCGTATCCTGATACACGAAAGTATACATGATGAATTTAAAGATAAGTTTATTCAAAAGGCAAAAGCGCTAAAGCATGGTAACCCTAGCGAAAAAGGAACTGTTGTAGGACCTCTAATTGATAACAAAGCCGTTAAGCGTGTGGTTGATCTTGTAGAAAGAACCGTGCAGGCAGGCGCTAAGTTAGAGATCGGCGGCAAGGCAGAAGGAAATGTGGTGGTTCCGACGGTACTTACCGGCGTAACCAAAGATATGCCCATCTTTAATGAAGAGGTCTTTGGCCCTGCTGTCGGCATTATCAAGTTTAAAGATGATGAGGAAGCCATTGAGCTAGCCAACGCTACTGAGTTTGGCCTGAGCGGCGCCCTGCATACCCGCGACCTGCTACGCGGATTTAAAGTGGCCAAAAGTGTGGAGACAGGCATGATACACATCAACGACCAATCGGTGAACGATGAGCCTTCCACGCCTTTCGGAGGAGAGAAGAGTTCAGGCGTCGGCCGCTTTGGAGATGACTTTATCATTGATGAAATGACAACTGTACAATGGGTAAGCGTGCAGCAGGAAGCACGTGACTATCCTTTCTAAAAACAGCTAAATCTCAAATCAAAAGCCCCTGTTCAGGTAGAACAAGGGCTTTTGATTTTATAGCATGTATGGTAAAAGATCATTCCATAGCCTTATGTGGCACCGTTTCTTCTACAGGTATGTTTACGTGCTTCCTGCCCATGATCAGACGATTGCCGGTATCATAGGTAAAGTAGTTCCAGCCCCAGTTTACCAGCACCACCAGGCGATTTCTAAATCCTACCACCGAAATAAGGTGAACAAACATCCAGATGAGCCAGGCAAAGAAGCCCTGGGTTTTAATCTCCTTGTTAAAGAGCTTCAGGTCAGCCACAGCACGGTTTCGGCCTACTGTAGCCATAGAACCTTTATCGTTGTACTCAAAAGCCTTCAGGGGCTTGCCAGCCATCAGGCTTTTAAGGTTATACCCCAGCAGCTCCCCCTGCTGCATGGCAGGTTGCGCCAGCATAGGATAGCCGCGCGGGTGCTCTGCTGTGATCATAGCGGCAATGTCACCAATTGCAAAAACATCCTCATAACCCACTACCCTATTATAGGCATCCACTTGCAGTTGGTTACCTTTCAGTACACTTTCCGGGCGTATACCCTGTACTGGCGCTCCCGTAACACCAGCAGCCCAAATTAAGGTACGCGTCAGCAATGTTTGGCCATTGTCTAAGGTTACAGTGTAGCCGTCATAGGATTTCACCCGCCGGTTCATCCATAAGTTTACCCCAAAACTCTCCAGGTATTCCTGCGCTTTTTTACCTGCTTCGTCAGACATGCCTTTTAGCAGCTGCGGCCCGCTCTGGATCAGGTAAATATCCATTTCCCGAAAGTTCAGCTCTTTATAATCTTTTGGAAAAACGTGGTTGCGGAGTTCGCACAAGGCACCGGCCACTTCTACGCCTGTTGGGCCACCTCCTACTATTACGTAGTCCATCAAACTGTTTCGCTGCTCTTCATCGTCTATCTGCAGGGCTTTTTCAAAGTTATACAAGATGGTATTGCGGAGCTCCAGCGCATCATCAAGGCTTTTGATCGAAATAGCGTTTTCCTCCATCTGCTTGTTGCCAAAGTAGTTCGTGGTGGCACCAGTGGCAATAACCAAGTAGTCGTATTTGATCAGACCAATAGAAGTTTCAACAACACGGTTTTCGGTGTATACTTGCTCTACTTCGGCCAGCCTGAAGTAGAAGTTATCCTGATTTTTGAATATTTTCCGGAAGGGATGTATGATTGAATCTGCTTCTACTCCGGCAGTGGCTACCTGGTACAGCAGCGGCTGAAACGTATGGTAGTTCTCTTTATCAATCAAAACAACCTGCACATCTGCATCTCGCAACGATTTTGCCAGCTCGATTCCTGCAAATCCCCCTCCTATAATGACAACCCTTGATTTAGAGGTATCTGCAATCTTCGCATAGTTTTCCATAGTTGCTATTTGGCGGTTATAAATCTTAGTCGCCTGCCCGACGGTTACCTTTATTTGTCAAAGCCCGGTATACTTCAAGAGCTTAAAGCTTCTGTTTGAGGTATACGTGCCTACAGCACATAAGCAACCTAAGGCAGGTTAGTATGTACGGTTGTCTGCTTTAGCTGTTATGGGAGTTGCCGTATTAACAGATGTGATAACGAAGATTTACCTGCGGCTGCCTTACCAATCAAACAGGCTGGTTTGAATGCCCGGACTGGCTTGCGGCTTTGTGGGGAAAAAGCTTGTGGCGCTGATACCATACACAGGAGTCTCCTCATAACGCGAAGCTACTACTACTTCTGTTCCGTCTGCATGTAAGGTAAAAAGGTCTTTTACCAGCTGCGGGTTATTGTTGTCCTTAGAGAGATGCGAGAGCAGGATATGGCTCATAAAATCAGGTTTATAAGCTGCAAACAATGCTATTGCCTGACGATTGGATAAGTGCCCTTTGCCTCCGCGAATGCGGTTTTTAAGGTGATATGGATACCTGCCACGTTCCAGCATCCCTTCGTCAAAATTAGCTTCCAAGAAAGCCGCATGACACTGCTGGAAATGATGAATCAGTTGGTCGCATGGTGAACCGATATCAGTAAATATACCAATTTTCACATCTCCGCAGGCTACCACAAAACTATGCGGATCGGTGGCATCGTGCAGCTTAGGAAAGGCGGTAACAGATAGGTTACCAATTGTTACTGGCTCATGCGCCTGGAATGTAATTGCCTGAATGTTCTCGTGCCTGAGACTGCAGCTGTAGAGCGTGGTGGGTGTGATGTAAACCGGCAGCTCATACTTCTTTGCCAAAACTGCTACACCTTTAATATGATCTGAGTGCTCATGCGAAATAAAGATAGCCTTTACCTTTCCCATACTTAAACCCAGGCGCTTCATGCGCTTTTCAGTTTCGCGGCACGAGATACCTGCATCTACCAGCACTGCTTCCGTATCGTTGCCAATGTAGTAGCAGTTGCCGTTGCTCCCAGAGTTTAAAGAGGTAATGTATACTTGCATGAGGCTGCAAAAGGAAATTATACTTCTGATTTAACTACTTATTAAGCGCTCCAGTACACGTAAGGTTCCCTGCCAAGGCTGCCACCCTGTCATTTGGTCGATCAAAAGGCACTAACTATTTGAAGACAAGCGCAATAATTTAGAAACCCTTCAGGTCTACATCTTCGGTATCAAGTAAGGGTACCTGCTTCCCCATCTTCTTCTGAATTATTTTGAAGTGGTGCATTTCATCCGGACTTATCATAGAGATGGCTTCTCCTTCAGCTTCTGCCCGTCCTGTTCTGCCAATGCGGTGCACATAATCCTTGGGAGAGCGTGGCAAGTCGTAGTTGATGACGTAAGGCAGGAACTGTATGTCAATGCCTCTGGAAGCTAAGTCTGTGGCAACCAGCACCCTTACTTTACCAGCCTTAAATTGCTTGAGCGCTTCTGTTCTGGCGCCTTGGCTCTTGCCGCTGTGCATGGCCATCGCTACAATCCCATTCTTATTCAGCTTAGCTGCTACGTTATCTGCTTTTTTAGTGGAGGATATAAAAACCAGCACTTGCTGCATATTTTGCTGTTTGATCAGGTAGCGCAGAAAGGGTCCTTTGCTTTCATCCGCTACCTTATAAGCAGTTTGTTTGATCAGATTAGTGTTCTGTTGCTCTGCCTGTATTTCTATTGTTACCGGGTTAATCAACAACTTCTCTTTAATAGCGGCTACATCGTCGGCAAGTGTGGCAGAAAAAAGGACGTTCTGGCGTTCATTGGGGAGCAGCGCGAATATCTGGTCCATCTCTTCTTTAAAGCCAAGGTTTAGCATCTTATCGGCTTCATCCAGCACCAGTACCTCCACCTCCGATAGCCTTACTGCCTTAGAAGCAATCAAGTCTAAAAGCCTGCCTGGAGTTGCCACTAAAATTTCTGTGCCAGCCAGCTGCATCATCTGCGGGTTTATGGATACACCACCGAACACGGCAACAGTTTTGATTCTACGGGAAAGATACTGCCCCAGCTCCTGGAACACCTCCCCCACCTGCACTGCCAACTCACGCGTTGGCACCAGCACCAACCCTCTTATACTTCGGTTTCTTAAAGGCGTTAATCCAGCAAAGCGCTGTAGTATAGGCAAAGCAAAACTTGCCGTTTTACCTGAGCCTGTCTGCGCGATGCCCAGCACATCTTTGCCCTTAAGTATGGCTGGTATGGCTTGTTGCTGTATAGGATAAGGCTTTGTGAAACCTTTCTCTGCGACTGCTTTTAAGAGTTGATCTGATAAACCAAGTGATGTAAAGGACATGCGTATGTGCTGCTAAGTAAAAACTGCTTCCGGTACAAAGATACACTTTAATCCCTGCAAGGGCATGTGCTCCGCTTATACTTTAAAGGCGGCCTTATACTTGTGCCTTACCTCTTTTAAGCTCTATTACTGTTATTTCTGGCCAAATACCTACTCTGCCCGAGAAGCCGATAAAGCCAAAATCGCGGTTCACGTAAAGCAATCGGTTATTCTCCTGCGCAATCCCTGCCCAGTTTTTGTAACGGTACTGCACTGGGCTCCAACGGAACAAAGGTGTTTCCACTCCAAACTGCATGCCGTGGGTATGGCCAGACAAGGTAAGGTGTACATGAGTTGGATGTACTTTTACCACATCATCCCAGTGTGACGGATCATGAGAGAGCAGCACCTTGAAGGCAGCTGCATCGACACCTTGTAATGCCTTGTCCAGATCTCCTTTCTGAATAAAACCTTTGCCCCAGTTCTCCACTCCAATCAATACGATTTTCTAACCGTCTTTTTCAATGGTAACATTTTCATCCAGCAGCAACCTGTAATCCATTTGGGCGTGGTGCTCTTTCAGACGATCTATATTCTCAAGTCGGGCTTCTTCGCTCGGCCAATCGTGGTACATGCCGTAGTCGTGGTTACCAAGTATAGAATACTGCCCGTAAGGAGCCTTTAGTTGGCTAAATATGTCCATGTAAGGCACGATCTCAGAGGCCAGGTCATTCACCAGATCACCGGTAAACACAAACAGATCAGAATTTTGAGCCTGCACCATTTCAATGCCTCGCCGAACTGCCTCCTTATCATCAAAACTGCCTGAATGCACATCAGAAATTTGTGTGATCGTAAAGCCGTCGAAAGCCTCCGGCAGGTCGTCGAAGTATAAAGTATGGCGGTGCACGGTGTAATCATATTTGCCCTTAACCATGCCGTACAAGAAAGAGGCGAAGGGAATGCCTGCTAGAACCAGCGCTATCTGGCTCACAAACTTCCGGCGCTCCGGCAGTAGCGGTTCCTTTGTTGTGCCTGTAGTTTTTTGCCTTTTAAAGAAGCGGATGCCGCCTGCTATTATCCGGTATATGTCTTCAGCAAACAGCACAAGTATAAACACCAGCTGCGTTACAAACAGCGTCAGGAAGCCATTGATGAGCCACTTGATAAAGGTGGTAGCCACATCAGAAGAAAAGCGCAGGTAAACAGCAAAGACGAAGGAAAGTATAAACAGCAGGAAAAAGAACCAGTAGCCCCAGAAAACTGCTTTCCGGAGGCCTTTCGACTTCCAGCCCCTGGTGATTCTTTTTATACCCTGGAATACATATAAATCCATTAAAAGGGAAAACAGCCCCAGTATTAAGATGGCACTTAGCATTTAGTATCGATGAGTTTAATGTGATTAACAGGCATTGTGCATGAAGTAAAGAAAACAGGTAACGGCACAGCATAAGATTAAGATTTATACTTAGCAGTAGCCTGCCATGGCAGATTTATATAGCTGAAATTATGAAGCCCGAATACAGATTTGCTCTTTTGCTTTATGCCACACAATACCAAATCTATACATAATTGTCTGTAAAGAGTTTGCCCCTGTACAGAAATTCAATGTACAAACAATTAATCTCTCAAGTTGTTCTTTGTAACTTATGGCTTTTAAATTTTCCGTTTCGTTTACATTGCAATGAATAACCCGCATACTTCTTCAACTCCACCACAGTTAACACGCACCACTCTTTGGCTTATGACCATTGCATCGGGCATGGTTGTAGCCAATATATACTACAACCAGCCGCTTTTAGCTGAAATTGCCCGCACCTTTCAGGTACCGGAAGCTGATGCCGGCAACATTGCCATGCTCACGCAGGTTGGTTATGCCATTGGTTTACTTTTTATCATACCTTTAGGAGATATGCTTCGCCGTAAGCGCCTGATTATGGTTGATTTTGTACTCATCATACTTTCGCTCTTGCTGGCAGCCCTGGCTCCTAACATGTATACACTTATGGCAGCAAGTCTTTTGATAGGGGCAACTAGTGTAGTTCCGCAGCTCTTTGTACCGATGGCAGCACATTTAGCCAAACCAGAGGCCCGCGGCAAAGCAGTGGGCACTGTTATGAGCGGCCTATTGATTGGTATACTCTGCTCCCGCACGTTGAGCGGTTTTGTGGGCGCTTTTCTTGGTTGGAGAGCCATGTTTATGATTGCAGCCGGACTGATGGTAGTGCTGTGGGTAGCCATTTATTTTATGCTGCCCGAAGTGCACCCGGATTTTAAGGGCAATTACAGGAAGCTCATGAAATCGCTTGTACATCTCGTAAAAACAGAGCCTAAGCTGCGCGTCGCCGCTGCCAGAGGGGCTTTGTCTTTTGCCTGCTTTGGTGGCTTCTGGACAACGCTGGTGTTTCTGCTGGAAGAACCACCGTTTAACCAGGGCAGCGATGTAGCAGGAGCATTTGGGCTAATAGGCGCAGGAGGAGCCGTAATGGCATCTGTTATGGGCAGGCTCAGCGATAAGTTTGATACTAAGTATATTTTGGTGGCTACCATAGCCATGATCATACTTGCCTATGTTGTGTTTGGGATGTTCAGTGATAGTATACTTGGACTTGTGGTTGGGGTAATCCTCCTCGATCTGGGGCTGCAAGCTTCCCATATCGCGAACCAGACCCTTGTTTTTTCCTTAAACCCGCAGGCCCGCAACAGGCTCAATACCGTGTATATGTTTACCTATTTTATTGGGGGCGCTATAGGCACATTTCTGGCTAGCCAAGCGTGGCATATTTGGCAGTGGGATGGTGTGGTAGTGGTTGGATTGGTATTTTCTTCTCTCGCTTTAGCAGTGCATCTGCTTTTTGCGCGGAAAAACAGCCCGGCTACCTTAGCTGTTCCTGATTTTGAAAATTCAACCGACTAAATGAAGATAAGTTCGCAGCCATTTGAGCATATCCTCCGTATTAATTTATAAATCAACATAACGATATACTAATATGACTTTCTCTTCAACTAACGAGGACCATCTACTTTTTGATGCTGCCCGAAAAGGTGATATAGATTACATTAAAGAGCGAATTGCAGCTGGGGCTGATCTCAACATTACTGATGGCCGTGGATTTACACCGATGATCATAGCTGCTTATGATGGTCATGAAGAAGTAACAAGGTTGATGCTTGAGGCGGGTGCAGATGTGAATGCGCAGGATGGCGGCGGAAATACAGCGCTGATGGGTGTATGCTTTAAAGGCTACCCCGAAATAGCTAAACTATTGGTAGAGAAAGGAGCTGACCTAAACCTGCAAAATGGTAATGGAGGTACAGCACTTATGTTTGCCACCCTTTTTGGACGCAACGAGCTGGTAAAGCTAATGAAAGAACTAGGTGCTGATACAACTATCAAAGATATCAAAGGCCTTACAGCCTTAGACCTGGCTTATCAGCAGGGAAATGAAGAAGCGAAAGAAATTTTGCAATAAATGGACAAACACAGCATTTCGTAGCAATTTGAACTATCTTGCCACAGTTTTAAAGAAAATGTACGCAGCTTAATCTGGAATTAAATTATAAAAAGCGCCCTAAGCAAGGCGCTTTTTTCTTTAGGTGTTTCACCCATTTCAGCTGTCATCTTTTCGCTATACTGACAATAGTACATTTGCCAGACTAGTAGTATAAGCCTCCTTATTTATGCTAGAAAGGGCTGGTGCATGATCAGTCTTTGCTAGGTTAGCAGCGTTATCCTATAGCCACCTTTGAAGACATGGCAATTAAATATAAAAAGCTATCTTACAGTATACTTATCAGCAAAAGAAGAATAGAATTAAAGGCTGGATGGATTCCTGGTGCTACACTTCTTTTATACAGCCTATTCGAGCATCTGGTGTTACTTAAGTTTTCTGAAAGGCATTAAATAAACAGGATGATATACTTAAATGGTTAATTATACCTTAGCGAAAGAGACTTTATATCGACTCAGGGGCTACACCTGCTCAAGGTTGGCAAAAGGAATTATTTATATTCATCTCCTTCATTAAGAATAGCGGCTAGTGTGTTTAGCCTCCTCTCGTATCTATTAGCCTTTTACATTGAATTATAAATTAGCGGGAATATTATTTCAGCAAGAAAAGAAGTCAGATCTGTAAACTAAAGAACAAGCCGCTAATTACTGGTACGTACAAAAAGAGGCTGCCTTTGTTAAGGCAGCCTCTTTTTGTATGTCTTATTTCTACTATCCCTGCTTTACCAGTTGGATTTCTGACTGTAATTTAATCTCATCGCTTACAACCACATTACCAGCCTCAGTTACAGCATCCCAGGATAAGCCAAATTCTTTACGATTTATCTTTCCTGATATTGTGAAACCAGCTTTTGTCTGCCCATAAGGATCCACGACCACACCACCGAATTCAACGTTTACTGTTATAGGCTTTGTTACGCCTCTGATAGTCAAGTCGCCGCTTAGCTTATACTCGTCGTCACCTTTTTTCTCGTAGTCCTTGCCTTCAAACCTAACTTGTCCGTGGTTTTCAGCATCGAAGAAATCAGGTGATTTCAGGTGCGTATCACGCTGTTCATTGTTCGTACTAATAGAATCAACGTCAGCTGTGAAAACAGTTCGTGTTGCTTTTGTGAAATCATCGTCTTCAGTTTCCACCTCTACGTTAAAAGATCCGAAATAACCTGTTACAGTTGTAATCATCAGGTGCTTTACCTTAAACTGAACCTCGCTGTGTGTAGGGTCTACTACCCATTTAGTTGTCGCCATAATTGTTGATGGTTATCTGTTTATATCTTAAGCTAATGGACTTATTTACTTCGATTTTCTTTGTCACTTCTAAACTTCAGCAACGGATATCACTGCATTCAGGATTTTAATATGCCTGATTTAATGTATGTACATGTAATCTAACTATAAAGTTTCAGATATCCAAATTTAGATGCTAAAGCTTTAGCAATAAGCTAATTGATATGCCAATCAAGACAAAGCAATATTACCGTTGAGTTGGTACTATCGACTTGAAACACCTATTGTTTAAAGGAATTTCAAGTGCTTATTACCTTTGAGACAGGTACGGGAGAAGAGGCTCATCTATGAGGTATGGCCTTGCAAATTTGTAAAGGTGTTGCTAAGATTTCTACCAGATTATAAAGTCTGACTTGCTTGTCACCTGATTGAAAGCAGCGTCTGAGGGTAGTTACGCTGCAAACTGAGTCCTTAGGTACTATTTTTTAAAGAAGATATGGAAGGTTGTGCCCTTGTTTATTTCGCTTTCAACTTCGATTTTACCACCGGCATTCTCAACAATTCTTTTAACAATGTATAAGCCTATACCTGAGCCATCTACATGATCGTGTAAGCGCTTGAACATAGAAAACATTTTACGTACATCTTCCATTCTGATACCCAGGCCATTGTCTGAAACAGTTAGTATGCAATACTCTGTTGTGATCCTGGTACTGATGTTGATGATAGGTGTTCTGTCTGGAGAGCGATATTTCAAAGCATTGCTGATTAAATTGTACACAACGCTTCTGACATTTTTGGCAGAGAATTTTATTGCTGATGCCGGTGCTACATCTATCTGAAATAGGGCTTTTGATGCGGCAACTATAGGATCAAACTCAAGTATAACTTCCTTAATCACCTCTTCTAATTTTATAGAAGCTATATCCTCCCCTGCTTCACGTTGTATTTTAGCAACTTTAGTCAGGTCAGCAACCACTCTTTTGAACCTATCTATAGAGCTTTGAACATGGCCAAAAAGTTGCTGATAATCCTGTGAAGACGTGGCATCTTCAGGCAGGTTTTCCTGTAACTCCTCTACCAGCCCTTCGATATTCGAAATTGGAGCTCTTAAATCATGAGAGGCAGAATAAACAAAATTATCAAGATCAGCATTGGAGGCCATCAATTCATTATTCATGACCTCTATTTTGTGTCTGGCCCTTACCTGCTCGCTTATATCAATCGCTACTACTATTATTCCTGTTACAAAACCCTGGGCATCGCGCAGGGGATGGTAGACAAAATTAAGGTACAGCTTCTCTAACACACCCATTCGCTCTAATGTAATGGGCAATTCTTCTGCTACAAAAGGAGTACCTGTACGCAGCACACCATCTAATAAATCCTTTACCTGTTCTACTGCTTCAGGTAAAGCCTCTAGTACTGGCCTACCTAAGACATCTTCCTGTTTCCTGCCCCATATTTCACACACACCCGGGTTGGCAATCTCTACGATATACTGCGGGCCTCTAAGCATGGTAATACCAACTGGCGCTTGCTGAAATATCTCATTCAGGTACTCCTGCTGCCTTAGTATCTCCTGCTTATTTTGTACACTGGTGATAGCGGTAGCAATTTGAGTAGCCAGAATATCATGAAACTCGTTGTATAACGCATTATACTCTTGCTTGTCGCTGATGCCTGATACATAGAAGCCTATAACCAAGTCCTGCCCAGGCTTCAGAATTGGAAGAACAGCCACATTTTTGCAGCATAACTCTCCTGTAAAACTACTAGCTTTTAACTCCTGCTGCACAGCTTTCAGTTTGATAGAAAGCCGTTGCTTTGTTTCCTTAGCCTGTTTCAGTTGCCACGGCGATTCTGTACTTAAATCAATTGTAAGCGGTATCAACTGCTCATCCAACGCACCTGCTTTACCAACTAATTCAGCTTCTGTTCCTGTACTGTTGCAAAGGTAAATTAAACTAAATGGCAAGTCTTGCACATTCTCATTTAAGATATCACATGCTGTCTGCCCTGCTTGCTGCAGTGTTTTAACCTGCAAAAGAGCTTCGGAAAGGTCTCTTAATGTCTTTAACCGCCTTTGCCCCACCACAGCGTTTGTAACTTCGCTACACGCACAGAAAACACCGTTCACCTCACCTAAATCATCAAATGCAGGGCTATAGGAAAGCGTCCAGTAGGTTTCTTCTGAGTAGCCTTTCCTATCTAAGTATAAAAGTAAATTTTCAGCATAAAACTCCTGCCCGTCTTTTAAAATGCCTTCTGCTATTCCACCTACCTGATCCCAAATCTCTGCCCAAGACTGGTGTGCTACGGACCCAAAAGACGAAGGATGCTTTTTGCCTAATGCAGGAATATATGCATCGTTATAGAACATATATAACTCCTTTGTCCACCATATAAACATCGCGAATCCAGAGTTTAACATCAACCTGACATTTGCCTTCAAGCTTAATGGCCAATGCTCCGGTGCCCCCAGCGGATGAGAATCCCAGTCATACTTGCGCATCATCACTCCCATTTCGCCTCCACCTCTAAACTGGTCTAAAAAGTTATCACTAGCACCAGTGGTTATGTCAGGTATGTCTTGCATTAGGTAGTCGAAAAAAAGCTTTATCTAAATGTGTAGGTTTAGCGCATGTTTTAGATTTATACTTTGCGCAGTAAAACGAAATATAAACGCACTCTTGGTTAAAAAAGGCTTAACGAAGAGGTGAGCTTATATGTTGGATAAACGGCACCGATATTTATACTTGCAACAGATGGCTAATTGAAAGGGCCTGCGTTGACTTGTCCAGCTAATGGGGAGGCTTGGAATGCGCCAGATGTATACTTGATCTTTAAATTGAAAAGCACCTAGTTTGAGTTAACTGTTACTTAGGTTTATGAAGACCAGGTGCTTTTCAATTTAAACAAAATCTTACTGCTTATAAAGTTCGCACAACTTCAGGTTGTACTTCAGCTACAGTATTTCTAAAGTATAGTTTAAACGTTGTACCCTCCCCTTCTTTGCTTTCTACATATACCTTACCGCCAGCATTATTCATGATGCGTTTTACGATATAGAGCCCCATTCCTGTGCCTTCTACATGTGAGTGAAAACGTTTAAACAAGGTGAACATCTTAGACAGGTTATGTTCGCTCATGCCTAAGCCATTATCTTTTATAGATAAAATGATGTAATCATCTTCTTTCTCAGACTTAACATATACTTCCGGTGTACGCTTATCTGACTTATACTTGATAGCGTTGTTAACCAGGTTATACAGTATGCTATGCAAATTCTTAGTTGAGAAATTTAACTTAGGGGCTTCTGAAAAATCCGTTATTATCTGTGCTTTTTCAGTTGCCAGCCAGTCCTGCATATCAGCTTTCACATTATCGAAAATTTCCTGCAAATCAACTTGCTCTGCAGAGCCGTCTACATCGCGCTGTACCTTTGCAATATCAGTAAGGTCTTTTATCACATTTTTAAAGCGAATGATAGAGTCTTTCACCATATCAAAAATAGGCTTGGTGGGCTCACCTGGCAGAGGCCCTACTGCCTCAATTTGATCTTCCAGTAAAAGCACCAGACCTTCGATGTTGGCAACCGGGGCTTTTAAATCATGCGATGCAGTATAAACAAATGTATCTAAATCGGCATTTACTTTTCTTAAGTGCAGGTTGGTGTCTTGTAGTTCTTCCTGTGTTTTTCTTAAATCAGATAAGTCAATAAAAGAACCTAAGACACGGTAAGGTATTCCGTACTCATTATGCATGATGTAGGCCCTGTTTGCCACGTAGGCAAAAGAACCGTCTCCTCTCCTGATTCTGTAATCAGCCGACCACTGTGCTTTACCGTAGTTAATAGCCTTGTTCAGGCTTGCAACCATAGCAGTGCGGTCGTCGGGATGCACTTTATCAAACCAGCCGTTTACACCCACCCCAAAGTCTTCTTTGCTAAAACCGAGAATGTTCTCAAGACTATCACTCCACCACAATTCGTTTGTCACCAGGTCCCAATCCCATACGACATCGTTTGTGGCCATAGACACTAACCTGAAGCGCTCTTCACTGGCTGCTAATTCCTGCGTTCGTTCTGTTACCCTTCTCTCTAAAACTCCATTCAGGTTTATCAGGTCTTCCTCAACTTTTTTCAGCTCCTCGTAAGCAAGCAGTATTTTTTCTTCACTACTTTTCTTTTCTGTGATGTCGGCCATTGTTACAGCTACGCCATTGCCCATTTTGACAGCGGCAATTTCGTACCAGGCACGTTTCCCCCTTATCTCCAGTTGCTGCTCTAAATGAAGCTGCACGCCAGTCTCTACTACATTTACAAGCTTTCTGAACAGGCCATTTTTCTTAATAAAAGGCATGTCTGGCAAAACGCTGTATCCGGAAAGCAAGCTAAAAGGCTTTCCAACCAGCTCCTCTCCTTGTCTGTTAAGCAGGCTCCAGGTAAAATCGGAGATTACATTTTTCTCGTCACGCACCCCTGTAAAAGCCATGATGCTATTCAAGGAGCTATTTAAAACTCCCTGCACTACATTACTTAACGCCTTCAGTGTGGTTACCTCCACAAAGCTTAATACTACGCCGTCTTTGTTGCCATCATGCTTCAGGTACGGAATAATGCGCATCAGAAAAAACTGCCCATCTATTGTTTCTACCTCCTGCTCTACCTCAATGGAAGTATTGTTCACTTCTCTGATATCATGGCTAAGCCCGTCATACTTCAGGTTATGAGACAGGTGATGAATCGGACGGCCCAGGTCTCCTTCTATGATATTGATCAGGCTTGTAACAGAGGGTGTGAATTTCCGGATAACCAGGTTATGATCAACAAAGATCTGCCCTATGTTAGAGCTTCTGATGTAGTTATCAAGGTCTTCGTTTAACTCCTGAAGCTCCTTTATCTTAAGCTGATGCTCTGTGTTAACTGTGTGCAGTTCTTCGTTTAATGACTGCATTTCCTCGTTAGAGCTCTGCAACTCTTCGTTAGAAGACATCAACTCTTCGTTACTGGACTGTAGCTCCTCATTCGAAGTGCTCAAATCCTGCACTGTTAGATGCAAACTTTCCCGTGCCTCTTTCAGCTCTGCTTCCAGCGAGGCCAGTTGCTGGTAATAATCTGCATCGGCAACAGAAGGTAAATCTATGTCTTTTGCAGAAGCCTTGATCTGCCCTACTTCCTGCAAAAGAACAAGTATAACTTTAGGTAAATTTTTTTCGGCAGCAATGGGTTTGATCGAAACATTAACCAATACATTTTTTTTGCCTTCCCGGATAGCCACCTGCCTGGATACTATTTTATAATTTTGCTTAAGAGCCTTCCGGATACCTACACTTAAAGTAACGGCAAGCTCCTCCGGCACCATCTTTAGCAAATTAAATTGCAGACGTTTGTTCGGAAATTTAAGAAACCTGTTAATGTCTCCTATGCCATGCAGCAGCTGGTATGTTTCATCTACATACAAGCCTGTAATTTTAAAATCTTCGGCCACAGCATCCATAAAAGATTCGCTGTATTGCACTAGCTCGCTAATCTTAATAGTAGTTTGGCTAAGTGTAATGTCGGCAGGTTTATAGTCCGAGATACCGTAGTTTTGCCTGATTCCTACACTTTCTTTTACCTTCTGGAACAGCTTCCATTTTCGGTTCTCCTCAACAAAGTATGAACCCATGTCCCCGATGTTCTCGCTTGGCCCCAGCATCAGATAACCTCTCATGTTGAGCGCGTAAGGAAAGAGGGAAAGCACTTTTTTCTGAAGATTCGGATTCAGGTAAATGAGCATATTGCGGCATGTTACCAAATCTATCTTGCTGAAAGGAGGATCTTTCTGTAAATCGTGCTGCGCAAATATTACCAGCTTCCGTAGTTCCTCATTCACTATATACTTATTACCCTTCAGGTAGAAGTTATCTTTCAATCGCTCAGGTGAAACATCCTCCGCAATAGAAGTCGAATAAGCACCTTTCGACGCAAAGCTGATTGCCCTTTTGTCTATGTCTGTCGCAAATATTTTAACTTTAGGCTGCTTATTCAGCTTTTTAAAGAGCTCTCTGAAAAGCATAGCAATGGAATAAGCCTCCTCGCCGGTACTACAGGCAGCCACCCATACCTTTATACTTTCTTCTTTGCCTTCTTTTTCTACAATAGCAGGAATAACTTCTTTCTCCAGCAACTCATATGCGTCTTCATCTCGAAAGAATCTGGTGACGCCAATCAGGAACTCCTGGCAGAGCAAGGTTATTTCAGAAGGATTTTCATGCAGAAAAGTCAAATACTCCTCCAGGCTTTTCACCTGTACTACTTCTATGCGTTTGGTAAGCCTGCGCTCAATAGTGGGTCTTTTATAGTTGGTGAAATCAGTTTGGGTGTGTGTGCATACCAAATCTAAAATGTCACTTAGTATGGCTTCGTCAAAATGATTAGTAGAACCCTCTATAGCTGGCAGCACCAGCGGAACTTCTTTTGTATATTTAATGATTTGCTCCGGCATGTTTTCTGGAGGCAACACATAATCTATTGCACCAGTGTCTATAGCACTATGTGGCATGCCATCAAACTTTGCCGTAGCTGGGTCCTGCACTACCACCATGCCGCCAGCAGCTTTGATAGCTCTTACACCTTTTGTACCGTCAGTACCAGTACCAGATAAAACTACTCCGATGGCTAAACGCCCCCGTTCCTTCGCCATCGACTCAAAAAAGAGGTCTATGGCAAAGTTAGGCTCCCGGCTGCGCTCTTTATTTGTAAGGCGCAAACGCCCATGCTCAACCGTTAGTTGCTTGCCGCTAGGCAATACATATACACAGTTAGGCCTGGTTATCATTTTATCTTCAGCCTCCTGCACCTGCATGCGCGTGTGCTTAGAGAGCAGTTCTGCCATCAGGCTCTTATGGTCAGGAGACAGATGCTGAATGATTATAAAAGAGAAGCTTGAGTTATTAGGAAAGTGGTCGAAGAGCTTATGAATTGCTTCTAACCCACCCGCAGAAGCGCCTATCCCTACCAGGTAATGGTCGGTTGGCTGCTTATAATCTTTCATGATGGGTGCAATTTCTGTCATAGGTTGTGTGCACTGCTAGTATACTTATTACCCTTAACAACTCGTGTTAGTAGCTTTCTTTAATAATCTTTTCGAGCACAGCACTACGTAATGCCGCTGCCGCTTCTAATTCTTCTTCCCGCCAAGGCAGCGAAGTATGTTTTACAATCTCCTTGTAAGTTTCAAATGAATTCCTGGGGTGGTAGGTTTTACCATCTGCCTCCATTTGAATGGCTTTGTTAGGATCGCCGCCCCAACTAACAGTCTGCAGCACTTCTGGCCTGAACCCAAGTATAAATTCGCCCTGATCAACATTTATTGGCAAAACAATTAGCCCACTGGCAATGTCTTTATACTCTTTGCTGCGGCCATAGTCTTTCCCTATATTATCAGTAGCAAAAACAGACTCAATTTTATTTCTTCTCAGCCAGGACACAAGCTCTTTTATTTCCTGGTGTTGCGGGGTGTTTCCACTCGTCCAAACACCTCCTTCAAATAAGATGGCTGCACCTGTCAGCGAAAGCAGGTCGTGCAGGTAGGGAGTGCCAGACATCAGTCCTTCAGCAAAACTAGGGCTGCTATAAAGCTGTTCCACTATCTGTGCATGTATACCGCGCAGTTGCGCCCTAAGCATTATTGCCTTCTCATTTTCTTTATTTGCAAGTTGGGCCGACAGAATACCTGAAAGTAACTCAAGTGCTGATCGCATTTCATAACTGGGGTTCATTTCTGTTTTATGATGGCAGGAAATCAAGCCCCATAGTTTGTTATTGATAATCAATGGCAAAGACATAGACGCTGTAATACCTAGATTTTTAAGGTACTCCAGGTGTACTGTAGCCACACTACGAAGATTACAATCAGAAAGATCAGTAAACCGCTGCGTCAAAGGATTTATAATCGGGATGAGCCGTACAGGAGTATAACTTCGTGTTGGAATCAACCTGTACGGATTGCTGAAGTATAAATCTCTTGACTGCTTTGGTACATCGGAAGCTGGAAAACGCAAGTCCATGTAATCTAACATGTCTTCTTCCTTAGCTTGTGCTATTACGATGCCGTTCCACTGCGGGTCGAATTGATAGACAAGCACCCGATCAAAACCAGTCAGTTTTTTCAGTTCGACAGCTGCTGTTTGTGCCACCTCGGCGGTAGAGGCAGCCTGCTTCAGCAGCGATGTTATATATTTTATATGCTGATATAGCCCTATAAAGGGTATTTCTGAGCTTTTAATTGTGTTTTCTTCCAGCTCAACCAATACATAATCCTCACTTGGGTGTACAATCGCAGTAAAATCAATTAGCTTCTCTTTTGCCTTAAAGCTAAGGGTATAGGGAATTTTACCGTGGTTGCCCTGGCTAGCAATCTTGGCTTGTATTTCATCTACTTGCTCCTTTGAGAGAAATGTAGACAAAGGCTGCTCCAGTAATTCATCTAAAGAAATTTGAAGGAATTGTTCTGAATTTTCGCTTGCCTGCTTTATGATAAGCTGCGCCTTGTCCAGAACTAAAAGCATGCCGTGTGGCTGAATTAAGTTAACCAAGTGTAGCGGGATGCTTCCACAAAATTCAGAATCATAGTTTTTTTCTAAGGTAATGTTAATAGTAGCTGCTTTGTCTTCCATATTCTTATAAAGATTACTGAACTTTTGAAAGTCTTTCACCCGAATGCTCATGTGAAGAACTAGATCAGTTTATAACGCTCTAATTGCTAAAATTATTTTCTGTTTGTTTCTCTACCGTAACCAGTTCCTACTTCACAACTTGCAAGTTTACTCTGCTTCATTTCATCAAAGTAGAAAACACTCAATCCGCTTACACATAAAATGTTATACCTAGTATCTGGTAAGGATAAAGTGGTAAAGTTCAACGTAAGCCACAGTGTACCTCTGCTTGGGCACAATACTTTCTTCAAAAGTACATTTTAATACAATGGCTCCAAACACGGAAAGCACATCAACATAAATATTTACCTGTGTTTGTTGCTTGTCACTATTTCTGATTTTATCTGTAACAAATCATACGCTTGATGGTTTTGTCTTATCAGCTTCATTAAGCTAAGAGTGGCCTATACATAAAGTATAACTGCTGAGACAACTACAACAAAGCATGCCAGTAGCTGCTCTGTAAAGGAGCACCATTCTACTTTTGCTTTACTTGATTTTCCATGCCTCTTAGTATTGAGCTTTGAGCCTGTCTAGATTATGTGTTTGGAAGCAAAAATTAAATAGAAAGGCCTCTGTGGCAAAGCAGTTTAAGCGTTACTTAGCAGTGCTGTGAAGCGTACAAACCCTGAAGCCAAATTCTTTTACAGGCTTGTGCCGCGCAAAGCATGAATTTTAATCATGCTCATACTTGATTACCTTTGCAGAAGATTACATCAGAACTTATGAACGATTTAAAGTTATATGACCCGTTTGAAAAAATGCAGTTTACCGACACGAACTGCTTCTTATGCGGCACAGATATAACAAGTGAACAACGTGCTCCTGTTTTTGCAGAATGGCTACAACACACGTATAACCTGAAAGACAAAGAACTGCTGTTACTTGATAAAAGCGTCAGTACCTTTGGGCAATTAACCATCCCCTGCTGTGACCATTGCCATACGCAACACCTGCTGCCGCTAGAAAACGAGATAGAGCAAGCCTCTGCAAAAGGTTTAGAAGGCTTACAGCAATTACCCCCTCAGCGTCTTTTTCAGTGGATTGGAAAAATGTACTATGGCACGCTCATAACCGAGATGATCCGAGAGACCAATCCGCTCATTATGCCAGAATATGCCATAACCGAAGATCCGAAAATGCTGGGTAAGATCAGGTCATTTTTCTCTGTGCTGCAATCCCTAAGGGTACCTATGGTTTTCTCAGATTTCCTACCCTGCTCCTTGTTTATACTTAGCGTAGACCCTACAGAAGATGAACTTCCGTTTGAGTACCAGGACGAGCTGACAACCATGTGCTTTAGCATCAAGATAGGTTCCGTGGCAATTATTTGCACGCTTCTGGATAACGAAATCATCAAGAAAGCTTTAGGTAAACTCTACAAACTAACTGAAGGAAAGCAGCTGCACCCCATCCAGCTTGCCGAGTTTAAAGCCCGTGTTTTTTATGCAGCCTATATTTTTGCGGTGGTGCCAGAATACTTTGTGCGGCAGGTAAAGCCTGAAGATAAACAACTTATACTTGACACGCTGATTGATGATGTGACCAACGAAATCTTTAACCCTTGGGATATGACAGCCTATGCTCATATGCTGGAAGAAATGCTAAAACCCTGGGGTATAAGAGAAGATACTATACTTGAGAACCCAAAGCAGCCGATAAGTTTCTTACTTTCTGAAGAGAACACATTCATACCTATGCTGCATTACAAAAAGCCGGCATAAAGAATCGGTTTAAAACAGAAGAGGCAGCGCTCCTACGAACGCTGCCTCTTCTGTTTTAAACCGATGTGATAGCTACTCAATTATAAAACTTACATCTACTGTTGATGAAATAATAACCTCGCCACCTGCAATAGAAGGCCCGCCTTCATTATCCATTGCCCTGGCTTCCATCATCACTGCTTTATACATAGGTCTGGGGCCACTGCTCCCGTTATTTTCATTGATGGCGTATACGCGTCCAACTTTAGCACCTAGTTCTGTTGTTAGCGCAGTAGCCTTTTGCTTAGCGTTTGCCACAGCTTTTTTGCGTGCCTCTGCTTTATACTTCTCTACATCTGATACCTGAAACTGTATCCCCCCCACATGGTTGGCTCCCACATCATACAACCCAGACAGTAACTCGTCAAACTTATTCAGTTTCTTTATTACTACTGTCATATTCTTTTGAGCGACATAAAAGTCAGGCGCTGTACGCCCATACTCACCGTTGTTATAAATCGGGTTAAGCGTTACATAAGAAGTTTGAATATCTTTAGCATCCACGCCCTGCTTTTTAAGATAACTTATAATGGCAGCAGCCTTTTTATCTGTCTCTTTTCGGGCAGCATCGAGTGTCTTCTCTCGTGTCTCTACACCCAGGTTTATGACAACCTCATTTGGCTGCACCCTTACTTCACCTGTTCCGCTCACATTTACTAAAGGTGGCATAACGGCAGCTTGCTGTGCCTTAACGTTTAGGGCAGTAAGCACAAAGGCTACCAACAGTACAATTTGATTTCTCTTTTTCATAATTTA
>NZ_JBHTLD010000014.1:0-40285 GCF_042678745.1 Pontibacter rugosus
GTTGTTTTTGCGATTTTTAGGCAAAATAGTCTATGAATATTTTGTAAATCAAAACTTAAATATTTAAAATGCAATCGTTTGCGCAACATATCTGCGGTGATATCGGTAAGTGATTAATCATTGCAGCTGGTGTAGAGCGTTTTTTAAGTGGTAGATTTAATATAAAGCATAGGCTCCCTTGGGCATGTAAACAAGAGGAATTAGTGCTGGAATGAGCTGCCTGACAATCAAACTGAATCTAAATACATCTAACCTATACTCTTACATTTAATAATAAATAACCTATGCGAAACGCTTTACTAAAGAAGATGAGGTGTTTAATCTTACTGCCTCTTTTCTTCATTACTATTTCAGGTGCGCTTGCTCAAGGGCTGACGGTAGCTGGAAAAGTGGTAGACGAGAATGGTGAAGGCCTGCCAGGTGTGACAGTGCTTTTAAAAGGAACTACAAAAGGTACTGCAACAGGTATGGACGGCAGTTTTACATTGCCTGATGTGACTCAGAATGGAACGCTGGTTTTTTCCTTTATCGGATATCAGGCGAAGGAAGAGGCTATTAACGGCCGATCTACAGTTAACGTCTCGATGGCGCCAGATCAGAAGGCACTGGAAGAGGTGGTAATCATAGGTTATCAGGAGGTGCCAAGAAGTGAATTGACCAGCTCCGTTTCATCAGTTGGTGCTAAACAGCTAAGAGACATTCCAGTAAGTACGGCTGCAGAAGCTCTTTCTGGCAGATTGGCAGGTGTGCAGGTAACCAGTTCCGAAGGTCAGCCGGGTGCAGAGATTCAGATCAGAGTGCGTGGTGGCGGATCAATTTCACAGGACAATTCGCCGCTTTATATAGTAGACGGTATTCAGGTAGATAATGCACTTTCCATCTTATCACCTCAGGAAATCCAGTCTATTGACGTGCTTAAGGATGCGGCCTCTACTGCTATTTACGGTTCACGCGGTTCGAACGGTGTGGTGGTAATTACTACTAAAGGCGGTATCGCCATGCCTACGCAAGTTACCTATAACGGCTTTACAGGGGTGAGAAGCATCGTGAACAAGCTGGATGTGATGAAGCCTTACGACTATGTAAAGTATCAGTATGAGATATATAATTATAATACAGATGAAGATACGCGCAGGTCTTTTACTAACAGGTATGGCCTTTATGAAGATCTGGATATATATCAGAATATGCCTTTCATGGATTGGCAGGATGAAGTATTCGGAAGAGATGCAACCAGCCAGACACACATACTTGGTGTAACAGGCGGTACAGAGAAAACATCTTTCAACTTTACCCTGAACCACGCAGATGAGGAAGGAATTATGTTGAACTCTGGTTTTACCAGAACACTAGCCTCTTTTAAGTTTGATCATAGAGCAACAGATAAGTTAAGGTTAGGCCTTAGCACGCGCTACAGTCGCCAGAAAATAGACGGCGTTGGTACTTCTAACACGGGTTCTCAAGGTAACAACAGGCTTAGAAACGCAGTGCGCTTCAGACCATTTGTGGCGCCTGGTATGGAAAACACGATTGATGAGTTCGATCCGGAGTTTGCTAACCTTACCAACCTGATTAGTCCTGTATTGCTGGCAAAACAGGAACTCAGAGAAGATTACAGAAACGATATCATCGTAAATGGTTGGTTCAGCTATGAGTTACTAAAGAACCTTACCTACAAAACGGTAGCGGGTGTCAATAGCACAAATCGTAACAGATTCGATTTTGATGGTCCTAGTACAAGCCTTGCCAGGCAAAACGCAGGGATGCCTGTTTCTGAAATATGGGACAGAGAAGCTTTGTCTTTTACAAACTCAAATACACTGAACTACAAGTTTAGCCTGAGTGATGATCATAAGCTTGACGTGCTTGTAGGACATGAAATATGGTTGGAAAACATGAAGTCTCAACGGGTAGTGACAAAATACTTGCCTGTTGCTATTACTGCCGAACAAGCTTGGGCTGGAATAGACAAAGCAACTCCTCCATCAGGATTGATACAGGATGCACCAAGTACCGGTGAAGCTGAGCAGAGGTTGCTTTCTTACTTTGGTAGAGTATCCTATAATTATAGAGGTAAATACCGGGCAGTCTTTAATATGCGCCGTGATGCCTCTTCTCTTTTTGCCCCAGATGAGCGGGTAGGGTATTTCCCGTCGGCTTCACTTGCCTGGCATATTGCTGACGAAAGTTTCATGGCCGGCACTAGCAGTTGGTTATCTGACTTGAAGCTACGCGTAAGTATGGGAGAAGTAGGAAATAATAGAATTCCTGCAGATTATTGGACTACCATGTTCACTAACTCAGCTGACTATGGTTACGCTTTCTCAGAATCTATCACACCGGGTTTAGTGGCCAATTATTTGGCCAGACCTGATTTGAAGTGGGAAACTACAGTATCCAGAAATATCGGCTTAGACTTTTCTATTCTAAATAACAGGGTCAGCGGTTCGATAGATGTTTATAGGAACACTTCAAATAACCTGTTGTTGTTTGCGCAGGTTCCCCCAACAAGTGGTCATGATGATCAGTTACGAAACGTTGGTAGTACTGAAAACAAAGGTATAGAGATTCAGTTGAATGGTGTTATAGTGGATAACAGCAATTTCACCTGGAACGCTAACTTCAACACAGCCTTTAACAGAAATAAGATTCTTGACTTAGGTAATACGCCGCTTGGCACTCCAATACAATCTTTCGGATGGGCATCGGGTTGGGTAAATAACCTATACGATTTTCACGTGGAGGTTGGGCAGCCAATGGGTCAGTACTATGGTTACGTAACAGACGGATTCTATACTGTAGACGACTTTAACACAACGTATAACGAAGGCGCTAACACCTGGAGCTATACGCTGAAAGAAGGAATACCAAACAGTAAGAACATTGCACTTGGTAATCGTGATCCGCAGCCAGGCGATCTTAAGCTAAAGGACCTGACAGATGACGGTAATTCTATGATTAGCCCGGAAGATAGGAAGGTGCTGGGTACTTCTCAGCCTAAATTTATCGGTGGTTTCAATCAGCAGTTTGCCTACAAGAATTTTGATCTGAGCGTGTTCCTGAATTTCTCTTACGGCAACAAAGTTTACAATGCCAATAAAATTGAGTTCACCACACAATACCTGTACCGCGACAACAACATGCTTTCGCTAATGAACGACAGATGGCAACGATTTGACGATAACGGACAGTTGGTTACAAACCCAGAACAATTAGCAGCTTTAAATCAGGATGCTAAATACTGGTCGCCACCATTAGGACAGTACTTTCTGCACTCTTTTGCTATCGAAGATGGTTCTTACCTGCGTATCAGCAACCTTACCTTAGGCTATACTTTGCCACAGAGTTTAGTGGATAAAACAAGGGTGTTCTCTAAGTTCAGAGTCTATGCTACGGTAAACAACCTGCATACCTTCACAAAATATACGGGATACGATCCTGAGGCTAACACTAGACGAGACACACCTTATACGCCTGGAGTTGACTATGCTGCATATCCGCGCAGCCGCTATATATTGGGTGGTGTAAATGTTACTTTCTAATTTATTAAGGTGATAGAAATGAATAAGAAATATATGAAATCGCTGTTTTTGCCACTTATGCTTATGGGTGGTATGATAACCTTTACCTCTTGTGAAAATTATCTGGATGTTGAAAACCCATCTACTATTTCACAGAACGCTGTTTTTTCGAATTTAGGCTATGCCAACTCAGCAGTTACAGGTGTTTACAACAACCTGATGGGAGACGATGCATACGGTAGCCGTATTTCCACCTTATATCCTAATGCCGCCGACGATTTTAGAATCGGAGGTACTTATAAC
The DNA here is from genome assembly GCF_042678745.1 of Pontibacter rugosus. Taxonomy (NCBI): domain Bacteria; kingdom Pseudomonadati; phylum Bacteroidota; class Cytophagia; order Cytophagales; family Hymenobacteraceae; genus Pontibacter; species Pontibacter rugosus. The sequence continues at coordinate 3,825 of NZ_JBHTLD010000014.1, forward strand.
CCGGAGGATAGAAGAGGCATAAGTGGTTTTGGTGTAAGCCCAAACAATTCAGAGCTCAACAAACCTTTCATAAAGTTATATGAAGGCATTGAGCGTGCTAACATCGTTATCAAAAATATTCAGGCATCGAGCCTGTATACCAATGGCACACCTGCTGAGCAGGCCACCATGCGTAAATTACATGGTGAAACACTGGCGTTGCGTGCCATCTTCTTTCACGAACTCATACGCAATTGGGGAGATGTACCTGCGCCTTTCGATCCTTCTGCTGACCAGCTTGACTTAGCCCTTCCTAAAACCGACCAGGACGTGATCTATGATATGTTGCTGGAAGATCTTGAACTGGCTTCGGAGCTAGTACCATGGCAGTCAGAATCAGGTGATCCAAGTACACGCATCACTAAATCTGCCGTGAAAGGCCTTCGTGCCAGAATTGCATTGGCACGTGGAGGCTACGCATTAAGAAGAGATAGTAGAAAACTAGAACGTAGAGCCAACTACAAGGATTTTTACCAGATTGCCCGCCAGGAAACGCTAGATATTATCCAAAGCGGAAAGCATAGCCTGAATCCAAGCTTTGAGCAGGTGTTTAAGGATCTGCACACAGGTGTGAGTGGCGGAGCTACAAAAGAGATGATATTTGAGGTAGGTGCTTTTGGCGGTAACTCTAAAACTGATAGTAAGCTCGGATACAGCAACGGCCTTAGAATAGATAAAAGCTCTACTTTCGGGCAAGCAAATGGACAGTTAGAGGCAATACCTACCTACTTCTATGAGTTTGACTCAATTGCGGATGTAAGGAGAGACGTAACGCTGGCTTACTTCCAGATCGATAAAGACGACAAAAAAGAATTAACTCGCCTGACAGGCATGCGTGATGGCAAGTTCAGAAAATACTGGACCAGCATCGACGGAACAGCGCAAAACTTAGGTGTCAACTGGCCAATTTTACGCTATGCTGATGTGCTATTGATGTTTGCTGAAGCAGAAAACGAGCTGAAGGGACCAACACCACAGGCTATAGATGCTTTTGAGCAGGTGAGGAGAAGAGCCTTTGCGGGTAATGTAGATAAAATGGGTACGACGCCTACAGACAAAGAAGGGTTCTTTAATGCTATTGTTCACGAGCGCTTATTGGAGTTTGGTGGAGAAGGTATTAGAAAGTATGATCTGATTCGTTGGAACCTGCTTGCTTCTAAAATAGCAGAGACGAGAACTCAGTTAAACGCACTGAAGAACGGAGAAGGACGCTATGCGAATGTTCCAAAGTATGTGTTCTATAACCTTACGCCTGTAGTTAATACTACTGTTCCAGCAGAAATTAAAAGCTTCGACTTTGTTAAAGGCTCTGTAGCCAACGAAATGTATACGCCTGCGCCTGCTACCACGCCTACCGGATACACGAGAGTGAACTGGGCTGCCGCAGTGGATGCAGCTTATATAGAAACATTTGCTGTAGCGTTCAAAGAAAACCACTCAGAGCTTTTCCCTATTTACAATGCTGTGTTTGGCACAAACCCTAATCTCACGCAGGATTACGGATATTAATTGAAAGCTGGGTACACAAAAAAAAGTTAAGACATGAAAGTAGCTTTAAATAAAATCTTAAAACTGGTTCCGATTATTGCGTTGGGTGCGCTGGCTTTTGCCTGTGAAGACGATCCTGATAAGCTGGACCCGATGCGTATGTTTACTCCTGCAGGAGATGTTAAAGCAGTGAGCGGAGAATCACAGGTAAGGCTTACCTGGAATCCATCTCTGTACACCACCAATAGCAGCGGTGTAACTTATACAGTAGATGTAGCAGCGGATTCGCTGTTTACCACACCGGTTGTGCTCTCGGTACAAACCGATACTGCAGGTGTTGTGTTTACAGATGAACAGCTGGAGGTGAGAAAGAGGTATTTTGCCCGTATCAGAGCTAACGCCTTAGGCGACAGACCTGAGTCAAAGTCCTTTGCGCCTAGTTCCGGCTTTACCATTAGGGGCATGCAAATTTTTACTGCACTCTTAAATAGCGATATTACGGATAAGGCAGTTCTGTTAAAATGGAGAGAGACGGCAGGTCTAACCCGTATTGTGCTCACACCACAAAGCGCAGAAGGCAGGCCAATTGGTGAGCCGATAGAGGTTCCTGTTTCAGAAGAGGATATGACAGCCGGACAAAAGTTTGTGAACGGGCTGAGTGCCAGCACAGCTTGCAGAGCCGAAATCTTCCAGGGCAACCGCATGGCAGGTTATCTTAGCTTTACGACCAATGCGCCTACTGTAGGCAATATCATTAACCTAACTAGCTTTACTGACAGGCCATCTGTGCTACAGGATACCTTGTTGCAAGTTGAATCAGGAAGTATAATTGTGCTGAAAAAGGGAATGACGTACAACATTTCCTCTGCCGTGTTGCTGGATAGGTCGCTTACCATTATGAGCGAAAACACTGTAGCACCAGGGCGTGCAAACGTGTTTTTTACCAGCAACTTTGATTTTAAAGCAGGAGCACAGGTTGATTCAGTAGTATTCAAAGATGTTACTTTAACTGGTAATAAAATTGATGCTGACTATGTGTTTAATATTGGCAATGCCTCAACAATCGGTACTATCAAATTTGAATCAAGTATCATTTCCAATTTCAGAGGAGTGACTAGAATTAAAACAGGTAGCGTAAGTGTAGGTAAGTTTATTGTCAAAAACAGTATTGTAAACAACTTGTATAACTATGGTGTGTTGGCAATTGACAATGAAGGAGCACGTGTAGATAATATTGTGTTAACTAATAGTACTTTCTATAAAATAGATCGGCCAATCACGAGCAGGAGCGATGTGAAATCCATCGTAATCGAAAACTCCACCTTCCATGATACGCCAGAATCAGGACGTTACCTGATTGACTTTGTTGCGAATAGTGTTACTTATAATGTTACTCAGGGTATCACGTTCCAGAATAATATAGTTGGGCGAGGCAAGCCACTTGCGGGGGAGACTGCTGTAAAGGGAATAAGAGTTGGTTCTGCTACGCTTATACAGTCTAGCAGTAGCTACGCCACCTCAGACTATAATGCCACAGGTAACCAGATTCCAAATTTGACAGTGTATAGTGGTACTGCCGCAGATTTATTCCAGGACCCGAACAACGGCAACTTTACGATCAAAGACGCAAATTTTGCAGGAAAAGGAAGCGCTGGAGACCCTCGCTGGAGATAGCAACTTTATAGGAAAAGACAGTGGTGTAGCAGAAGTGCGATGCCACTGTCTTTCTTTATAGCTTCTAATAGCAGCATGATCAAGAATACATGTGCTATACTTCTTGTAAAGTAGAGAAGGGCATGTATGCCGATCTCCTGTACTTACTAACATATCAGCAATGAACATACTACCAAAACTTTGGTATATAGGTGCGCTACTGCTAATGGCATTTTGCTCTTTAGGTAAGTTAGCTGCCCAAAACCTGAAAAAGGAATTTCCGCAAACGCTTACAGTTGCTATTAAAAATCCGCTGAACCAGCAGCGAAACGATGTAATGGTGCTAATTAAGAAGGATGATCTCCTGAAGTTAGCTCCTTCGTTCAATCCGGAAGCATTCGTGGTGCTGGACGGGAAAAAAGAAATTGCCAGCCAGTACAATAGCAAAGACGCAAATAAAAAAGGCATTGTGCTGGTGCTGGACCAAATGGCAGCTAATGAGAGTCGAAAGCTAACTATCAGGTATAACAAGCAAGGCACCGCTAGTCGCAGTTATACTAAGCGTACGCAGGCCGAGCTGTCGCATAAAGTGGGTGGCAGGTTTGAGAACAGAAAATACATTGGAGGTGCTTCTTTCGAGAATGTGGATTCGCTGCGTGTTCCGGATGAAGTAACCGACCACTCTTACTATATCCGCTACGAGGGGCCAGGCTGGGAATCAGATAAAGTAGGCTACCGCTTTTATTTAGACTGGCGTAATGGCACCGATGTTTTCGGAAAAACAACCAAAGACATGGTGCTGCAGCAGGTGGGGCAGGACGGTTATGATTCGTACCACGAACTGCAGCCCTGGGGAATGGATGTGCTAAAGGTAGGAAAGTCGTTGGGGGTTGGTACGCTGGCAATGTTCCATAATGGGCAGGCGAACCGTGTTGCTGAAACCGATAGTATGATAAGTGTTATATCCGAAAACGGAAATGTGTACTCTTCTATACTTACCAATTATTATGGTTGGCAAGTAGCTGGCTTAACAATGGATGTGCAGTCGCAGCTTGGTATACATGCTGGTAGCCGCTTAACACACCATCAAGTGCAGGCAACAGGTGCAAATCCTGATAATTTAAGTACAGGCTTGATAAAAGATAAAAGGTCAACACTGCACACCAGCAAAGGCAGCAACGATAAGTGGGGATACATTGCCACGTATGGCAAACAAAGCCTGAACGGCGAAGGTGATAACCTGGGTATAGCAGTACTTTTCCGGCCAAAGGATTTCATTACATTTTCTGAAGACGTGAATAGCCATATCGTGCAACTAAAGCCAAATCAAGGGCAGGTGGAGTATTTTTTTCTGGCAGCCTGGGAGCTGGAGCCGGAAGGAATTAAAACGGAAGAGGCGTTTTTGCAATACCTGAACAAAACTGCAACAGAACTGGCACAACCTGTACAGGTAAGCCTCTCAAAGAAATAAAAGCTGCTACATCAGCCACCAAAGAACACGAAATTGGCTTTGGGAGCACATACTATAAACAAGAGAAATGTTAAAGAGCAACAAGATATTTAAGGTGAGTTTGTTAGGTTTATTTTTCCAGATGATATGCTTTGCTGGCTGTGCTCAGCAGCCAGCAAGTGTATCTACGGAAAGTACACCTACTGCAGAGCATGCTTTAGCGTTTCCGGGTGCAGAAGGTTTTGGCAAATTTACCACAGGTGGCCGCGGCGGGCAGGTGGTGGTGGTAACTAACCTGAACGATGACGGGCCTGGCAGCTTACGGGAAGCCATCCGAAAAAAAGGACCACGTATTGTCGTTTTTGCTGTGTCAGGTTATATTAACCTGGAGTCTCCCTTAGATATAAACAACAGTGATATTACTATCGCTGGCCAGTCTGCCCCGGGGCAAGGAGTTACTGTTCGTTATTATCCTGTAAGTATAAAGGCTGACAACGTAATTGTACGTTACCTGCGCTTTAGAATGGGCGACGTGAAAGATGTGGAAGGGGATGCTTTGGGCGGAAACAAGGGCAAAAGCAACATTATCATAGACCATTGCTCTATGGGTTGGGCGACAGACGAGAGCGCTTCTTTTTATGGAAATAAGAATTTCACCCTGCAGTGGTGTATCATAGCAGAGAGTCTGAACCAATCAGTACATGCCAAAGGCGACCATGGGTACGGAGGCATCTGGGGTGGTTCCGGTGCCTCGTTTCATCATAACCTGATTGCCAATCACATGAGCCGCATGCCTCGTTTCAGTGGCTCCAAAACAACCGCGAACTCAGCTGAAGAGTTGGTGGATTTCCGTAATAACGTAATCTTTAACTGGGGAGGGAATAGTGTGTATGGTGGAGAAAAAGGACGCTATAATATGGTGAACAACTACTATAAACCAGGCCCTGCCACGCCAAAGTCTAAGAAAGACCGACTATTAGAGCCATATGCACCTTACGGACAGTTTTACTTAGCGGGTAATGTAATGGAGGGCAACCCGGAAATCACAAAATACAATACGCTTGGTGTTGCCATTGATAACCCTGATTCTGCCCTTGTTGCAAATGCATTTGACTATGCTGCTGTTACAGCCCAGCCTGCCAAAGATGCGCTGGAACTGGTGCTGGCTAATGCTGGTGCAAGTTATAAACGCGACAAGGTAGACGAGCGAATTGTGCAGGAAGTTAGATCCGGTAATCCAACAGGTGGCAAAAACAAGAATGGCATTATTGATTCTCAAAGTGATATTGGTGGCTGGCCAGAAATTCAATCTGTTGCGGCGTCAGCCGACAAAGATAAAGACGGCATGCCGGATGCGTGGGAGCGCAAGCACAAATTAAACCCTGCTAATGCAGACGATGCCGCAGCTTACACGCTGAGCAAGCAATACACTAACATCGAAGTATACCTAAACAGCCTGGTGAACACAGATCAACTTAAATAACAGCTGCTATGAGAAAACTGACACTCCTATTTATACTTTGCCTTGCTACTTTTTTGGTGCAGGCGCAAAAAATGAAACTGGTAGTAGCGCAGGACCATAGCGGAGATTATACTTCTGTGCAGGCAGCAGTAGATGCAGTGCCTTCTTTCCCAGACAATCGGGTGGAGATATTCATCAAAAATGGCGTATACCTAGAAAAGGTCATTATTCCAACCTGGAAAACTAATATCTCTTTAGTAGGCGAAAACAAAGATAAAACCATTATTAGTTGGGATGACCATGCTGGTAAAGGCGACATCAACACATTCACATCTTATACTGTGCTGGTGCAAGGTGATGATTTTCATGCTGAGAACATCACCTTTGAGAACAGTGCTGGCAGAACGGCAGGACAAGCAGTGGCGCTCCACATGGAGGCAGACCGCTGTGTGATTAAAAACTGTAACATAAAAGGCGATCAGGATACCCTGTATGCCGGAAGAAATGGTAATCGCCAATATTACTTAAACTGCTACATAGAGGGCACCACAGATTTTATCTTTGGGCCAGCCACAGCCGTGTTTCAGAACTGCACCATTCACTGCAAAAAGAATTCATACATCACTGCCGCATCCACTCCTGAGGGGCAAGCCTATGGCTTTGTGTTTCTAAACTGTACGGTTACGGGGGCAGAAGAGGCTACGAAAGTATACTTAGGGCGCCCATGGCGGCCTTACGCCCAAACAGTTTTCATCAAGTCAAAATTAGCGGAGCATATAAGGCCAGAAGGGTGGCACAACTGGAGTAAGCCAGAGGCTGAGAAAACAGCTTTATATGCGGAGTATAAATCAAAAGGACCAGGAGCGATGCCAAAATCGCGGGTAAAGTGGGCAAAACAGCTGAATGCGCGGGAGGCAAAAAACTATAAAGTAGCTGTTATACTTGCAGGAGAAGATGGTTGGCAAGGAATAAGTGAGTAATCAATTGATAATGATTATTTTTTTGTTAAATTGTGCAATCGATTGTCCTGATATAGGGTAAAGAATTTAGTATAAATAAAAGCAAAGTGAGGAAGGGTAATTAGTAAGAGATAATACCAAAGCACCAGCAGCGACTTGGAGGTAGTATAGCAGTAGCTAGTAGCTTTTAAGTAGAGTTCGAGATCAACGCATTGAGAAATAAACAATCAACATAAATATTTCAATATTTAACTTAAAAGATCTATGGAACGAGCATTACTTAAGAAAGCGAGGTACCTGTATAGCCTCTTCTTCATTATTGTCGCAGTTACAGGTGCCTTTGCGCAAGGCACCACCCTGCAAGGCCGTGTAGTAGACGAGACAGGTGGGCCTCTCCCAGGGGTTACTGTCTTAGTGAAAGGCACGACAAATGGTACTGCCACTGGAGTTGATGGCAGCTATACTCTAAACGTTACCACTGCTAACCCGACACTTGTATTTTCCTACATAGGGTATCAGACCAAAGAAGTAGCGGCAGCCGGAAAATCCACAGTAAATGTATCTTTAGCAGTAGACTCAAAGGCGCTGGAAGAAGTGGTGGTCATTGGCTACGGTACAGTAAAGAAATCCGATCTTACAGGTTCAGTTACTTCGGTGCGAGGCGAAGACCTAACAGCTATACCTGTAACAAATGGACTGGAAGTGCTACAGGGCAAAGTGCCGGGGCTGGATCTAACTAGAAGTAGCGGTCAGGCTGGAGCCTCATTAAACTTTAATATTAGGGGAACTAGATCAATTGATGCTATTCGCCCACCACTCGTTTTAGTAGATGGGATTCGTTATGATGGCCCTCTTGATGTAAACCCGAATGATATTGCTTCAATGGAAATATTGAAGGATGCAACTGCTACCGCAATTTATGGTTCTATGGGGGCTAACGGCGTAATTCTGATAACCACCAAGAGCGGTGGTTCAGGTAAGGCCAAGGTCACGTTTAACTCCTACTATGGCATTTCGGAGGCAAACGGATATGCGGATATAATGTCTGGTCCAGAGTGGGTGGCTTTAAGAAGAGAATCTCGCAGGACCGTGGAAGAATGGGCTGGTCCTGAAGATGATGAGAAGATATTTAACCCGACCCAGCTTGAAAACTTCAGAAACGGCATTTACACAGATTGGGCTGACGAGGTGATCGGCACTGGAAGCCAGCAGAACTATCAAATAGGTGTTTCTGGTGGAACAAATAAGCTTAGCTATTACCTGTCTACTGAATATTTTGACGAAAAGGGACTGTTAAAGGACGACCGTTTGAAAAGGTACAGCGGCCGCATGAATATAGGATATAACATACTTGATAATCTAAAGGTTAACACTAACCTGATGTATACCTATAAGGATCAGGATTTAAGACGAGACCCTCTGAATCAGGCAAATAAGATGAGTCCTCTTGGCCGTCCTTATGATGATGAAGGTAACTTTTTGCTAAAGCCAGTTGGTGATGCTTCCACTCTAAATCCACTTACGGATGAACAGCCAGGAGCTTTTGAAAACAATGACATCAACAAGCGCTTTTTTGGTAATCTCTCTGTTGACTATACACCTATCAATAATTTAGTAGTTACATCTCGTTTTGGAATAGATCAATACAACAATCGAAACGGTTTGTATGCAGCCTCTAATACCATAGAAACAGGTGCTGACGGATTATCTCTTGCCCGTGCTACACTAGGCAATTTTTCTAGGCTGACTTGGGAAAACTTTGCTAACTACTCTAAAAATCTGTCCGACAACCATGAAGTTTCTGTTATGCTAGGTAGTAGTATATGGTCTCAAAAAGAGGAAATGTTCTCTGCTGAAGGAAGAAATTTGCTCTCTTCAACATTCCTCTTCTATAATTTAAGCGCAACTCAGTCAGCATATCGTTTAGGAAGTGGGTTAAGTGAGCAAAGTATGGCTTCATTTTTTGGCCGCATCAATTATAAGCTGCTGAATAAATACCTGTTCAACTTCGTGATGCGTGCCGATGGTGCATCTGTGCTGGCTGACGGCAACAAGTGGGACTATTTCCCGTCGGCTTCTGTCGCATGGATTATCAAAGAAGAAAGCTTTCTGCAGAATGTAAATGCAATATCTGACATGAAGCTTCGTCTTAGCTACGGCGTTTCAGGAAATAGTGCCATCGATCCATATCTTACGTTAGGAGGTCTTGGAAGGTCATATTATGCTTTTGATCAAGGTAGTACAGAGACACCAGCCTTTGGCTTTTATCCAGGTGCTTTGTCTAATCCGTTGTTGGGTTGGGAAAAGACTGCTACAGCTAACTTAGGGCTAGACTTCGGGTTGTTTAATAATAGAGTAACTGGTACGCTGGATATTTATCAGCAAAATACAAAAGATTTGCTAATGTCAAGAAGGCTGCCAACTACTACTGGGTATGAGCGAATTATAGACAATGTTGGAGAAACAAGAAACCGAGGGGTAGAACTTCAACTTGGAACTGTAAATATTGATCAGAGCAATGGTTTCAGATGGACATCAGACTTTAGCTTTGCAAGCAACAAGGAAGAGGTAACCGCACTTGCTGATGGGGCACAACGAGATCTGACTTTTGGTGAATATGGCCTTTTTGTAGGACACCCAATTAGAATATTTTATGATTATGAAAAAATTGGTATCTGGCAATTAGGAGAAGAGGATGAAGCCGGTAAATTTGGTCAGAAGCCAGGTGATATTCGGGTTAAAGATCAGGATAACAACGGTATAATAACTGATGATGATAGAGTTATTCTCGGAAAAGCAAATCCTGATTGGACACTAGGTGTAACAAACCGCTTTGGCTACAAAGGTGTAGAGCTTTCTTTTCTTGTTTATGCTAGAATGGGACAGACCATTGTGAGCGAGGCTGCTGGCTCTTATAAAATTGATGGATTGGAAAATGGCCCAGTAGTAGATTATTGGACACCAGAAAACCCTACCAATGCCTATCCAAGACCCAATGCTGGAACCAGCAGAGCTAGTACGCGATACTATTCTACCTTACAGTATGTTGATGGCTCATTTATCAAGGTAAGAGATATTACGCTTGCTTACAGTTTTCCGCAGCCAATGATTGAGAAGCTGAGACTCTCTAGCCTACGGATTTATGCAACTGCTAAAAATTATTTCATTCTAAAGAGTGAAATTGATCCTTATGACCCTGAAAGGGGAGGAGCGTTAAGCTTCCCGATGACAAAGCAGATGGTATTTGGTATTAATGTAGCATTCTAGACAGGAAACTTAATTAGCAAGATCATGAAAAAGGTACTATATAAAATATTGATTCCAGCCATGTTGTTAGGTTCAGTTTCCTGTGAGTCTTTTTTGGATGAGGAAAATGTGTCGGGTTTAACAGCAACAGGTTACTACTCAACCGCAGAGGGGATAGAAAGCTTGGTAAACTCGCTGTATACACCAATGCGATTTTGGTACGGTAAGGAAAATGGTATAGCTTTAACAGAAACCGGAACAGATATTTTCACCCGGGGCAATGGTATGGAGAATCCTCCGGTAGCTCTCTACAACTCTGACTTATCTGCAGTCAACGTTCCAATAAATTTTTACTGGACCCGATTCTATGCAGCCTTAAATGCTACAAATACGGCAATAGAGAGAATACCAGAGTCTCCTTTACCTGAAGCACAGAAAGCTATAAGGTTAGGAGAGGCACGTTTCCTTCGTGCTTTTTATCTGTGGCACATTGTAGAGACATGGGGAGGCGTTCATCTTACAACTCAGGAGCAGATTGGCGTGTCTACTACGGCTAACCGCACACCAGTAGAGACATTTTATCAGCAGATCTTTGAAGACCTGGAATTTGCCATGGAGAACCTGCCGGTAACATCTAGCCAGTACGGAAGAGTGACCAAGCCAGCTGCTGAGGCCTTTGCTGCCAGAATGCACCTGTACCGTGGTAATTATGCAGAAGCATCAAGATTGGCAAAGAAGGTAATAAGTGATTATAACTTTAGCTTAGTGCCAAGCTACGCTAGCTTATGGACTGCAAATTCAAGGAATTCAGAGGTGGTTTGGAATGTGAATTTCACCGCAGACTTAATACTGAACAGAGAGTTTGACGGACTAACGAACGAAACTAGTGATGATATACTGCTGCGCGAAGGAGGTAATAATTCACACCTATTTTTCCTGATGACTTATGACCAGTTGCCAGGCATGCAGCGGGATATTAGATATGGACGTCCGTTTGCACGCTTTATGCCTACAGCTCATTTACTTGATCTTTTTGATGAAAGTAAAGATGCCAGATGGGATGCTACCTTCCAAACAGTTTGGTATACTAACAAGCCGGGTACTTATACTGTAACCGATACCAAGGGTGATCCGCGGCAGGTAACGTTTGCTGCTGGAGACACGGCTATCTATGCTACAAAGTATGTAGTTTCTGATGCAAGAAAGAATGCCAAGCCCTATACTATAATAGATCGAAGCAGAACATATAATGTTGCAGCCAACGATGCGCCGAGAGTGCGCGACCGCTATATGTCTTTAAAGAAGTTCCTGGATCCAGCGCGGCAAACTATTTCACAACAGCAGGGCCAACGAGATGCTTATGTAATTCGGTTAGCCGAAATGTATCTAATTGTTGCAGAGGCTGAAATGATGGCTGGCGATATAGGAGTTGCAGTTGAACACATAAACGTAGTGCGCAGAAGAGCAGCATTACCGGGCAAAGCCGCTGAAATGGAGGTAACTGCCGATCAGCTAAACATCGACTTTATACTTGATGAGCGTGCCCGTGAGTTTGCCGGAGAGCAACAGCGCTGGTTCGACCTGAAACGCACCAATAAGTTGATCGAGCGTGTTCGTGCTTTCAATCCGGATGCGGCGCCTAATATTCAGCCATTCCACCGGGTAAGGCCAATCCCTCAGGCGCAGCTCGATGCCGTGTCTAACAAAGGAGAATTTACTCAAAACGAAGGATACAATTAGCCGATAGATTTCTGCAGGAGAGTGTATGCTTTCCTGCAGAATCTATTTCTAAACAGAAATATTCGCACAAGAACATTAACAGATAATACTACTACGATGCAGCTTACCAAATTCGCTTTACCTGCTATCCTGCTACTGGCTTCCGCCTGTGGCTCAGGCAAACCAGCCACAGATGCTACTGCTTCCAGTACAGAAGCAACTGCCGCAGCTAAAAAGCCTTACTCCGTTTGGATGGCCGACTCTGATATCAAACGGAACCCGGAAGGATGGATGATTGATTTTAAAGAGCAGCCAAAATGGGACTACACGCAGGGCCTATTTGCCAGTGCTATTGAGCGGGTGTATGAGAAAACTGGTGACAAAAAGTACCTGAACTATATTCAGGCTTTTGCCGACACCATGATCAGCGAAGATGGCAGCATCATGACCTACAAGAAAACAGACTATAACATCGACCGCGTGAACCCTGGCAAGTTCCTGATGGAGTTATACAAGGAAACCGGTGATAACAAGTATAAACTGGCCGTAGAAGAGCTGCGCGACCAGATGCGCACGCATCCAAGAACTTCAGAAGGTGGCTTTTGGCACAAGAAAATATACCCACACCAGATGTGGCTCGATGGCCTATACATGGCTTCTCCTTTTCTGGCGCAGTATGCGGTGGAATTTAATGAGCCAGCCATTTTCGATGATGTAGCGAAGCAGATTATGCTGGTAGACAAGCATACCTGGGATACAGAGAAAGGCTTGTGGCGCCACGGTTGGGATGAAAGCCGTGAGCAAAAATGGGCTGATCCCAAAACAGGGCAGGCACCTAATGTGTGGGGCCGTGCCATGGGCTGGTATGCGATGGCGCTGGTAGATGTGCTGGACTATTTGCCAAAAGATCACCCAAAGAGAGACGAAGTAGTGCAGATCACACAGAAAATGGCAAAATCCATAGCACAGTACCAGGACGAGCAAACAGGCCTGTGGTGGCAGGTTGTGGACCAAGCGGGCAGAGAAGGCAATTACCGTGAAGCTTCAGCCTCTAGCATGTTTACTTACTTTTTGGTGAAAGCTGCCAAAAAAGGCTACATCGACCAGAAGTATATGCAGACGGCACAGAAGGGCTACAACGGTATTGTAAACAACCTGATTGAGAAGAACCCGGACGGCACCATCAGCATTACACAAGTGTGCGCAGTAGCAGGACTGGGTGGTAATCCATACCGTAGCGGCTCTTACGAGTACTACATCAACGAAGAGCGCCGCAACAACGACCCTAAGGCAGTAGCGCCTTTCATTATGGCTTCTCTGGAGTTTGAAGAACTGAATAGAACGGCGGCCGCTAACTAAGATCCAAATAACCCACCCCTGCCCCTCCGAGGAGGGGAATTTTACTCGTGCTGATAATTCCCCTCTAGGGAGGGGCAGGGGTGGGTTTATACTTTCCACAGAAGGCCGAGTCCCAATACGGAACCATCTTATCACACAAAAAACTGCTATGACTTTAAAAAAATATACTTCCATACTTACCCTGCTACTCTGCCTGCTGTTTACGCAATTGCAGGCACAGCACAAGTATGATTTTGTAGTAGCTAAAGATGGCAGCGGCGACTTTAAAACAGTGCAGGAGGCGATAAATGCTGTGCCGGATTTTAGAAAAGCTGAAACTACCATTTACATCAAGAATGGTGTGTACAAAGAGAAGCTGGTGCTGCCCGCCTCAAAAACCGGAGTGAAATTTATTGGCGAAGATGTAAAGAAAACCATCCTCACCAACGATGACTATGCTTCTAAGAAGAACCGATTTGGAGAAGAAATGGGTACTACTGGCTCATCCAGCTTCTTTATTTTCGGAGATGATTTCGCTGCAGAAAATATCACCTTTGAAAATTCTGCCGGAGAGGTAGGCCAAGCTGTGGCGGTGCGCATTGATGGTGATAAGGTGATGTTCACCAACTGCCGTTTTCTGGGTAATCAGGATACGCTTTACCCGCATGGCGAGAAGAGCCGCCAGTACTACAAAAATTGTTACATAGAAGGCACCACCGACTTTATTTTCGGTTGGTCTACTGCTGTGTTTGAGAACTGCGAGATCTATTGTAAAAAAGGAGGCAGCTACATTACAGCAGCCTCTACCTTAGAAGGCACACCTTATGGCTTCGTGTTTCTGAACTGCCGCATTACAGGTGATGCTCCTGCCGAATCATACTACCTGGGCCGTCCCTGGAGGCCTTTTGCCAAAACTGTTTTCATCAACAGCCATTTGGGTAACATGATCAAGCCGGAAGGCTGGCATAACTGGAGTAAGCCAGATGCCGAAAAGACTTCTTACTATGCAGAATATAACTCTAAAGGCCCCGGTGCTAACCCAAAGGCAAGAGTAGCATGGTCGCATAAACTTACAAAAGAGCAAGCAAGCAAGTATACGCTGGAAAACATCTTCAACGGCTGGATACCCGGCAAGTCAAGCGAAACAGCCAGCAAATAACAGCTTCAGATTTTTTTAATTACAAGTATAAATCGCCCAAACAAACAGTAAACTATGAATAGCTCACGGTTTTTAAGCATACCCGTTCTTGTCGCGTCTGTGATGTGTGTTAGCTCGTGCTCTAGTGTTGCGCAAAACAACAAGCAAAGCCAAGCGACTACTGCAACAGCAAACAACTTGTCTAAAGTATGGGTGGCCGACCAAGGCAACGGAACCTACAAAAACCCAATCCTGCACGCTGATTATTCTGACCCGGATGCGATCCGCGTAGGAGACGACTTTTACATGACCTCTTCCAGCTTCAACGCCGTTCCCGGCTTGCAAATACTGCATTCGAAAGACCTGGTGAACTGGAATCTTATCGGTTACGCGTTAGATAAGAATGTGCCTTCTGATCATTTCTCCAAGCCACAGCACGGCAATGGTGTTTGGGCACCATCCATGCGCCATCACAACGGTGAGTTCTACATCTATTGGGGTGATCCCGACTTCGGCATTTATATGGTGAAAGCGAAAGACCCTGCTGGTCCGTGGGAGAAGCCTGTGCTGGTAAAGGAGGGCAAAGGCCTTATAGACTCTAGCCCGCTTTGGGATGAAGACGGAAACGCTTACCTGGTGCATGCTTACGCTGGTAGCCGTGCAGGTATAAAAAGTGTACTGGCTGTTAACAAGATGAACCCGGAAGGTACTAAAGTGCTGGATGAGGGTGTAATTGTATTTGACGGACACGAGAACCATCCAACCGTAGAAGGTCCCAAGTTCTACAAGCGCGACGGCTACTACTATATCTTTGCTCCGGCAGGTGGTGTAGCTACAGGCTGGCAACTGGTATTACGCTCCAAAAATATCTATGGCCCTTACGAAGAGAAGATCGTGATGGACCAGGGCAAGACAAGTATAAACGGTCCGCACCAGGGGGCTTGGGTTGATACTCCTACTGGTGAAGACTGGTTCCTGCACTTCCAGGACATTGAAGCTTATGGGCGCGTAGTGCACCTGCAGCCCATGAAGTGGAAAGACGGCTGGCCAGTGATAGGAGCAGACAAAGACGGAGATGGTAAAGGCCAACCCGTGATAACGTACAAGAAGCCAAACGTAGGTAAAACTTATGCTGTGGCTACACCTGCGGAGTCGGATGAGTTTGATACTAATAAGCTAGGTCTACAGTGGCAGTGGCACGCAAACCCGAAGGCAACCTGGGCTTTCCCGATGGCTAATAAAGGTAAGCTGCGCCTGTACACTGACCAGGTGCCGGAGAACTTTAAAAACCTATGGGATGTGCCGAACCTGCTGCTTCAGAAGTTTCCGGCAGAATCCTTTACAGCTACTACTAAGTTAACTTTCACGCCGAATGAAAAGCTCCAGAACGAGCGCACAGGCTTGGTAGTGATGGGAGAGGATTATGCCTACATCTCACTGGTGAGCAAAAAAGACGGAATGTATGTAGCTTATACTACTGTGGATGATGCACACAAAGGCACATCTGAAAAAGAGCAGTTGCTGGGCAAGCTAAACGGGAAAGATGTATACTTCCGGGTGGCAGTTGATAAAGGCGCTAAGTGCCAGTTCAGCTACAGCGAGGACGGCAAAAACTTCAAACCCGTTGGCAGCACTTTTACAGCTGTGCCAGGCCGTTGGATAGGTGCCAAAGTAGGCATCTTCGCCACGCGCCAGGATAAAATAAATGATGCTGGCTACGCCGATTACGACTGGTTTAGAATTACGCCAAACACAGCATCTACAACCTCTTTCCAAAGTAAGAAATAACGATTATCACATATGAATACGAAGAAGATATTTGCGAACCGATTTCTGTTACTTGTAGGTTTAGCAGGTGCACTGCAGGTTTCTTGCCAGCGCCAGCCAACTACACAACCAGAAGCCGCTACTGCCAGCAATACAACAAGCACAGCTACTGCACCTGCCCAAGCATTTGATATTTACGAAGGCATTGAGTTTGACATGCCAAAGGTGCTGGAGCCGACCTTTGCTAACAACAGTGTCCGTATAACTGACTTTGGAGCAGTAGGAGACGGAATGACAAAGAACACCCAAGCCTTCGAAAGAGCTATTGCTGCTGTGGCAGCTAAAGGAGGAGGTAAAGTCGTAATTCCGCGGGGCATGTGGGTGACGGGGCCTATCGTGATGAAAAGCAACATCAACCTGCATGCAGAGAATGGCGCGATGGTTATCTTCAGCAAAGACTTTGACGACTATCCGCTGATCAAAACCAGTTTCGAAGGTTTGGATACTTATCGTTGCCAGTCACCTATTTCGGGTAGAGACCTGGTGAACGTGGCGATTACCGGCCCAGGTACATTTGATGGCTCTGGTGATGCCTGGAGACCTGTGAAGAAAGGCAAAATGACAGAAGGGCAGTGGAAAACACTGGTAAAATCCGGAGGCCTGTTAAGTGACGATGGCAAAGTATGGTATCCTTCTGAAAGTTCTAAGCGCGGCGATACAGCAGGTAACTTCAACGTGCCGGACTACGATAGAAAAGAGCAGTTTGAGAGCGTGAAAGACTTTATGCGCCCGGTAATGGTGAGCCTGATCAACTGCAATAAAGTGCTGTTGGATGGCCCTACCTTCCAAAATTCACCTGCCTGGAACCTGCACCCGCTCATGAGCCAAAATGTGATTCTGCGCAATTTGAACGTGCGTAACCCTTGGTACTCACAAAACGGTGACGGACTTGATCTGGAATCATGCAAGAACGCACTGGTGTACAACAACACTTTCGACGTTGGCGACGATGCCATTTGTATCAAGTCAGGTAAAGACGAAGATGGCCGCAGAAGAGGCATTCCGACTGAGAACGTGATCGTGAAAAATAACACGGTGTACCACGGCCACGGCGGTTTTGTGGTAGGCAGCGAGATGTCTGGCGGTGTGAAAAATGTGCACGTATCGAACTGCACCTTTATGGGTACTGATATCGGTCTGCGCTTTAAGAGCACGCGCGGCAGAGGCGGCGTGGTGGAGAACATCTACATCTCCAACATCGACATGATAGATATCCCAACACAAGCTATCAGTTTTAATCTGTTTTACGGTGGCAACTCGCCAGTGCTGGATGATACGCAAAGCTCCGAGACTGAGAAGCGCGATGCACGCCTGCTGCCAGTGACAGAGGAAACGCCGTCTTTCAAGGATATCTACATGAAAAACATTCGTGTGGCGGGTGCCGAGCAGGCGCTGGTGCTGCAGGGCTTACCGGAAATGAACCTTAAAAACGTGGTGCTGGAGAATGCCACACTTAAAGCCAAACAAGGTATCACGGCGGTGGATGCAGATGGTATTAAGCTGATCAATGTAAAAGTAATCGCGGAGAAAGGCCCGGCGCTGACCATTTACAACAGCAAGAACATCGACGTGAACGGACTGACTTACAAAGAAACGCAGGAGCCGGTTGTGCGCGTACTTGGGCCGCTCACGCAGAATGTGAAGCTGGAAAGCAAAGACTTCAAGGATAGCTCCAAGCAGGTTTCGAAAGGAAAAGACCTAAGCAATACAGCGCTTACCATGGAATAAAATTCTGAAAGCAGTACACAGCTTTTGTCTACTGCTTTGATTTTACTTGATGAATTTAGTAGGGCCTATGAAAAGCCTTTTGATGTTTTGTGCATGAATAAAAGCAGTACGAAGAGAAGTATGGAAAGAAGTTTTGCGCATTGCATCACACGTATGCTAGCACATGCTAGTGTGCCGGTGATTTGCCTGTGCGCTGTTTCTTCTACTGGCTGTACCGTGCAAAATAGCAGTGCTACTACAGTTAAAGCAGAAAACACCGCTCTTGCCGAAATTGTAGAGCCAGTAAGGTGGAGCAGGGCGCTATTAGAGCGAGTCCAGAAATGGTATTCCAGTGCTGAAGCCGTCCGCATCGCAGATAATCTTTTGATCTACCAGCACGACAATGGCGGCTGGGATAAGAATACAGACATGGCGATAGCGCTTTCTCCGGAGGAGGAGCAGGAACTAAAGTCACCGGCAGTTAAAGCAGGAATCTCCACCATCGACAACAGAGCTACCTTTACGCAGCTAGAGTACCTGGCAAAAGTATACGCGGCTACCGGTCAGGCAAAGTATAAAGAAAGCTTTTTGCGCGGATTGGATTACCTGCTGGAGGCGCAGTACGACAATGGTGGCTGGCCGCAGTTTTACCCAATTAAGAAAGGCTATTATGAGCACATCACGTTCAATGATGGTGCTATGATGGGCGTAATGCAACTGCTCCGTGATGTGGCGCAGAATAAGGCACCCTACACTTTTGTAAATACGTCCCGAAAAGAATTAGCCGCTACTGCCATTGAAAAAGGCCTTGACGTTATTCTGAAAGCACAAGTAAAGGTAAACGGAAAGCTAACGGCTTGGTGTGCGCAGCACGATCATGTAACCTTAGCCCCTGCTAAAGCCCGAGCCTATGAGCTGGTCTCGCTTAGTGGCGGGGAGAGTATCGGAATTGTAGCGTACCTGATGGAACTAGAGAAGCCGAGCCCAGAGGTTATTCAGGCTGTAAATGGCGCTGTTTCCTGGATGGATCAAGTGAAAATTACAGGTGTTCGTGTAGAGTTAAGGAATGATCCTGCAAAGCAAGAACGTGACCGTGTAGTAGTAACTGATGCCACAGCACCCCCACTTTTAGCCCGCTTTTATGATATCGAAACGAACAAGCCCATGTTTGTTGGCCGTGATGGCGTAGTACACGACAAGCTTGCTGAAATAGAGCGGGAGCGAAGAGGCGGCTACAGCTGGTATGTAGATTTTCCGCAGAAATTAATAGAACAAAAGTACCCGGACTGGAAACAGAAATGGGCAATGCTAAAGTAAATTTTAATATGCAGCAGAAGAAAAGACCCTTGATGAAAAACGCTTTAAAGGTTGGGCTACTGGCTCTCCTTATACTTCCGCTTATGAGCTATATGCAGAAAAAAGAAATCACTCTTTTCCTGGTGGCTGACTCTACCGTAGCCGACAAACCTTACGCAAACGGCAATCCTGAAAAAGGATGGGGGCAGGTGTTCCCGTTATACTTGCAGGAAGGTATAAAAGTAGCGAACCATGCTGTGAATGGTCGCAGTACCAAAAGCTTCCGCGACGAAGGCCGTTGGGATAAAGTGCTGAAGGATATTAAAAAAGGTGATTATGTGATCATCGAGTTTGGTCATAATGACCAGAAGAGTGAAGACCCGAAACGTTATGCGGCACCTGAAACAGATTACCGCAAAAATCTGGAGCGCTACATTGCCGAGACACGCGCCAAAGGAGGTATTCCTGTACTGGCCACACCTATCGTGCGTCGCAAGTTCGAGAACGGGCAACTAGTAGATACGCATAGCAAATATCCGGATGTAGTAAGAGCAGTAGCTGCCGCACAAAACGTGCCCCTGCTGGACCTGGAGAAACGCACCCGTGAACTAGTGTCGCGCTATGGCGAAGAGCGTTCGAAAGACTTATTCCTGCACCTGCAACCAGGCGAGTATGAGTCGCTGCCAGAAGGCCGTCAGGACGATACGCACCTTTCTGCCTATGGGGCTTTTAGAGTAAGTGACCTTGTAGCGCAGGAGATGCAGAAGAACCTGCCAGAAGTGGCTAAATACCTTAAGAAGTAGTCCTTTAAACCAATGAGACTATGGCGCAAGCGTCCGCTTGTGCCTCCATTTTCCTCTGAAATACCGGTACAAGCAGATGCTCGTGCTGATAGATAAGAAACACGAAACACTCCCACATACTATGAACAAGAAACACACGGCTATACTACTGTTGCTGGCCTGCATGGCCTTCGCAGCGTTTGCTCCTGTTAAAAAGAAGCCGGTTAGAATCTACCTGATAGGAGATTCTACAGTAGCGGACTATACCGGCAACTACGACGAGAAAGACTACATGACAGAACGCTACCCTGTAACAGGTTGGGGGCAAGTGTTCCAGCCGTTCATGCGCAAAGACAGCCTTTCACAGATTAGGAATCTCGTTAAAACTGACAGCGTAATTGTGCTGGATAAAGCCAGAGGAGGCCGCAGCACACGCACATTCTTCGAAGAAGGCCGTTGGGCAGAAGTATACAAGGCGCTGCAAAAAGGAGATATCGTGATGATGCAGTTTGGTCACAACGATGCTGCTGAAAACAAGCCGGAGCGCTACACCAATGTAACTGCATTCAAAGAGTACCTGCGCCTGTACGTGAACCAGACCCGCGAAAAAGGAGCAACGCCCATCATACTTACACCTGTTAATCGCAACTACCCCTGGAAGGACGGGAAGCTAGGCAACGTGCACGGCGAGTATCCACAGGCGGCAAAAGCTGTAGCCAAAGAACTAAACGTGCAGCTGATTGACCTGACGCAGCTTTCTATGGATGGCTTCACAGCTAAGGGGCAGGACTACGTGACCAACAACTATTTTATGAACCTGCCAGCAGGTAAGTATGAGGCTTACCCAGACGGACAGGAGGATAACACGCACTTCCAGCCGGAGGGTGCCAAAGCTGTAGCACAAATGGTGTTTAACGGTATGAAGCAGCTGAAGCCAAGCGGTACTTCAGCAAAGAAATAAATCAGCATAGCACTTCAGCGCCAGCAGGTATAGTATAGACTACTTGCTGGCGCTGACAACTTCAGTAAGTATGATCAGTACCAGGCTATACCATTTTCTGCTAAGTATACTTTGCCTCCTTAGTTTCAGTGCCATTTCTCAACCATCCGGAAAAGCCGCCTTAAAACTGTGGTACGATAAACCTGCGGCAAATTGGAACGAGGCGCTGCCTATAGGCAATGGGCGCATTGGGGCAATGGTGTTCGGAACCCCTGCACGAGAGCAAATGCAGCTAAACGAGGAAACTGTTTGGGCCGGCGAACCGGGTAACAACATCAACGAGAACCTCAACAGCGCTCTACCTGAAATTCGTAAGCTGATTTTTGAGGGCAAGTATAAAGAGGCACAGGCGCTCGCCCTGGAGAAAGTGCCGCGTCAAGCCCCGGCCAACCTGAACTATGGGATGCCTTACCAGCCCGTTGGCGATTTATACATTTCCTTTCCCGGTCATGATGCCGCGACAGCATATTACCGCGACTTAAATATCGAACAGGCTACGGCCGCTGTCTCTTATAAAGTAGACGGAGTAACGTTTAAGCGGGAGATGCTTTCGTCTTTCCCCGATAACGTCATCATCATCCGGTTAACTGCCGATAAGCCCAGAAGCATCAGCTGTAAATTAAGTATGGATAGCCCGCACCTGAAGTATGAGGTGGCTACAAAGCAAAACCAGTTGGTGCTAAGCGGCACATCCGGAGACGTAGATAATAAGAAAGGCAAGGTAAAGTTTCAGGCGCAGGTACAGCCTGTGGTGAAGGGTGGGAAAATTTCTACGGAAGGTAAGACGCTCCACATTACAGGAGCTGATGAGGCTACGATCTATGTTTCGATGGCTACCAACTTTAAGAACTACAAAGATTTGAGTGGCAACGAGGCGGAGAAGGCGGCGCAGTTTCTGGCCGCTGCCACCAAGCGCAAGTATAAAAAGGCGCGGGAGGAGCACATCAAAAGCTACAGAAAGTACTTCGACAGAGTATCGCTGGACCTAGGTGTAACAGATGCTGTGCAAAAGCCGACGGATGAGCGCTTGGCAGCCTTTGCTTCCGGTAACGACCCGCACCTGGCAGCGCTATACTTCCAGTTCGGACGCTACTTACTCATTTCAAGTTCACAGCCCGGTACGCAACCAGCAAACCTGCAGGGCATCTGGAATGATAAAGTTTCTCCGCCCTGGGACAGCAAGTATACTGTCAACATCAACACCGAAATGAATTACTGGCCAGCCGAGGTAACCAACCTGCCAGAGATGCACCAGCCGCTTTTTGCCATGGTTAAAGACCTGTCGGAGACTGGCCGCGAGAGTGCCCGCAAAATGTACAATGCCCGAGGCTGGAACATGCACCACAACACCGACCTTTGGCGCATGACCGGCCCGATTGATGGTGCTTTTTATGGGCTTTGGCCGATGGGTGGAGCGTGGTTAACACAGCATATCTGGCAACATTACCTCTTTACCGGTGACAAAGATTTTCTGAAAGAGATGTACCCGATACTCAAAGGAGCTGCTACTTTTTATGCCGATGTGCTGCAGGAAGAGCCAGAGCACAAGTGGTTGGTAGTAGTACCGTCTATGTCGCCCGAAAACAAGCACCAAAGTGATGTGTCCATTGCCGCTGGTACTACCATGGATAACCAATTGGTATTTGATGTATTCTCCAACATCATCAACGCATCCAAGGCTCTGAACACAGACAAAGCCTTTGCAGATTCGCTGAAAAGTATGCGCGACAGGCTGCCGCCGATGCAGGTAGGGCAGCACGGGCAACTGCAGGAGTGGATGCAGGATTGGGACAAAACAGGAGATAAGCACCGGCACGTGTCGCACTTGTATGGCTTGTACCCAAGCAACCAGATATCACCCTTCAGCTACCCGGAGTTGTTTGATGCAGCCAGAACGTCTTTGGTATACCGGGGAGACAAGTCCACGGGCTGGTCTATGGGCTGGAAGGTAAACCTTTGGGCAAGACTACTGGACGGCAATCGCGCCTATAAACTAATACAAGACCAGCTAACGCCAGCCGGAGACGCAGCGAAAGGAGAAGGAGGCGGTACGTATCCGAACCTATTTGATGCGCATCCGCCTTTCCAGATAGACGGCAACTTTGGCTGTACTTCCGGCATAGCTGAAATGCTGCTACAAAGCCACGATGGCACGCTACACTTATTGCCTGCTCTGCCTGATGCGTGGCAAACAGGTGAAGTAAAGGGCTTGGTAGCCAGAGGTGGCTTTACAGTAGATATGAGTTGGGAAAACGGAAAAGTAAAGACGCTGACGGTTCATTCAAAACTTGGCGGAAACTGCCGTATCAGAACGTCAGAGCAGCTGAAACTAGCTGGCAAAGGAGAGTTCAAAACTGCTGCAGGAGCTAATACAAATCCGTTCTATCAGCAAGCGGCCATCAAAGAGCCGGTAGTGAAAGCAACATCTAATCAGCCCAAAACTGACATACGTGAGCAGTTGATGTTTGACTTAGAAACCACACAGGGTAAAACGTATAAACTGGTACTTTGATAATTTGAGAAACTAAAAGCGGTATATATTTTTGTACTAGTGTGCAATCGATAGCGCAGCAAGTAATAGCAGTGAGTGCAAAAGCATTTTTGATAATGAAGTCACTAGAGATATGAAGAAACATATTACAAACGCAATCCTAGGTGTTTTTCTGACAGCAGGTTTGGTTGCCTGTTCAGGAGGATCAGACTCTGAACCTGATCCGCAGCCAGAACCAACACCTGCACCCGCTAGCGGCGTTAGTCCTGACACTAAGCCAGAAGGAGAAGCTATTGCGTTTCCGGGAGCAGAAGGCTTTGGCAAAATAACTACCGGTGGCCGTGGCGGTAAAGTATACATTGTTACTAACCTAAACGACAGCGGCGCAGGCAGCCTCCGAGATGCTATAAATGCTTTTGGGGCTAGAACAGTAGTGTTTGCTGTATCAGGTACCATACAACTCCAATCACCACTAACCATCCGCAACAACGACATAACCATAGCCGGGCAATCAGCACCGAGAGACGGAATCTGTCTGCGCAACTATCCTGTAACTGTGAGTGCCGATAATGTTATTGTGCGCTACATGCGTTTTAGGATGGGTGATGCCAAGGCAGTAGAGGGAGATGCCTTCGGTGGCCGTAACAGGAAGAATATTATCATCGACCATTGCTCGGTGAGTTGGGCTACAGATGAGGTGGCTTCTTTCTACGACAACGAGAACTTTACCATGCAGTGGAGCCTGGTGTCAGAGAGTTTGAATGAGTCTGTTCACGTGAAGGGAGCACATGGCTACGGAGGCATGTGGGGAGGTATGGGAGCCTCGTTCCACCACAACCTGCTAGCGCACCACAACAGTCGTAACCCACGCTTTAACGGTGCCCGTTACCATAAGCAACCAGGTAAAGAGATTGTAGATTACAGAAACAACGTGGTTTACAACTGGGGTAGTAATAGTACTTACGGTGGCGAAGAAGGCAACCACAACATGGTGAACAACTACTACAAAGCAGGTCCGGCTACACCATCCTCCAAGACAAGCCGAATTGTGAACCCAAGTATAAGCGAAGGAAATGGCTACGGCAAGTTTTATGTGACTGGTAACTATGTAGCAGGCAACTCTGCCGTCACAACAGACAACTGGAATGGGGGAGTACAAGGTGCTCCTGCGAGCGAAGTGAAAGTAACACAGCCTTTTGTAGCTATAGCCCTATCAGAGCAAAGCGCCACGGAGGCCTACGAGCAAGTGCTGAATAAAGTAGGAGCCAGCCTTCATCGTGATGCCGTAGATGCTCGCATTATAGCAGATGTGCGGTCAGGTACAGCGACCAAAGGAAAAAATAGCAACGGCATCATCGACTCGCAGGAGGACGTGGGCGGCTGGCCGGAGCTTAAGTCAGCAACAGCGCCTGCCGACGCAGATAAAGACGGTATTCCTGATGCTTGGGAGAGTCAGAACGGCCTTAACCCAAATGAGCCAAAGGATGCCAGCTATTACAAAAAAGGCACGCCTTATACTTACCTGGAGGTGTATCTGAATAGTTTGGTGGAGTAGAGAGTAGCTGTTTCTTAAGTATAGACGCTGTAGTTAGAGCTTTTCAGGGAAACCCACCCCTGCCCCTCCGAGGAGGGGAATTACCCCACCCCAACCCTCCCCTAAAAACAGGGGAGGGAGTCAGGTTATAGCTCTGTCAGCTGTGGCTATCTGAATGATTTCAGTCTTTGGGTTGAGCGTCTTGTGCATGTTGCGGTGCCCTGCAGGGGCAGCCCGCAGCGGAGCGAGGAGCAGCTTCAGGCACACAGCGCGATGCCCGAGGACGAGGCCCCGCTCATATAGGGCCCCTACCCCAGCCGTGAGCGCTCCAAAGCCAAAGGTGAAACAGTGGGTATTTAGGAGCTGGAGGATGAGCAGTGGCTAGGAAGGATAGCTTGTTCGAAGATGTAAGAAACAGTGGCTAAGCAAGTATAGCCAAGGCTAATGCAAGTATGGCTCTGCGAGCCAGTAGAGCTGGAAGCTCTACACCATAGTAGGCACTAGCTGCAAGCTAGCGCCAGCGGCAATGAAAGTATAAGCTGAATCAAGTATGGCCGGAGCTAATACTAGTATGGCTTTGCAAGCCAGTTGAGTTACAAACTCAACATCATAATAGGACACAAGTCAGAAGACTTGCGCCATGAAGGTGTTAAAGGAAGGCGGAAAATCAAAAAGCTTAAAATGAAAAAAAGAAGCATACTTTACCTAACCCTACTGCTTAGCATCCTTACCAACTGTACACAAAAAGCTACTACGGCAACAGCTGTGTCAGCAACGCAAATTGAGCAGGAAAGAGCTATCTCTTTCCCCGGAGCAGAAGGAGCAGGTATGTATACCACAGGCGGGCGTGGCGGTAAAGTATACATCGTTTCGAATCTGAACGACAGCGGACCGGGTAGCTTACGTGAAGCTATTGAGCAGCAGGAGCCAAGAACCATTGTGTTTGCAGTGTCCGGTACTATTGATTTGCAGTCGAGATTAAGTATAGCTGCTGGTGATGTAACCATTGCCGGACAATCAGCACCCGGCGACGGAATCTGTGTGAAAGGCTATCCGGTTACGGTGGCTGCCGATAACGTGATCATCCGCTACATGCGCTTCCGGATGGGCAATGAATATAACCAAGAGGCCGATGCCCTGGGCGGAAGGCAGCATAAGAATATCATGGTAGATCATTGCTCTGTGAGCTGGTCAGTTGATGAGTGTGTATCGTTTTACACCAACGAAGACTTTACCTTGCAATGGAGCATCATCTCCGAAAGCCTCAACTCCTCCCTTCATGCTAAAGGGAGCCACGGTTACGGCGGGATCTGGGGTGGTACACGTGCCTCATTTCATCACAACCTGTTTGCCCACCATAACAGCCGGAACCCGCGTTTTTCAGGATCTAAGTATGAAACTGACGTTCCTAGCAGGAATCTGGATTACCGCAATAACGTGATCTACAACTGGGGCATCAACAGCGCTTACGGCGGTGAAGAGGGCGAGCATAACATGGTCAACAATTATTACAAAGCTGGTCCTGCCACTCCTGATAAGCTTCGCAGCCGCATAGTCAATCCTTCTAAGCCCTATGGCAAGTTTTATGTGCAGGGGAATTATGTGGAGGGTGATGAAAAAGTAAGTCAAGACAACTGGGCAGGCGGAGTGCAATGTGATGACCCTGAAGCTACACGCAGCAGGATAGCTTTTGACGTTGCACCTATGACCACTTTTACAGCACAAGAGGCTTATCAGCAGGTGCTAGCTTCGGCTGGAGCCTCGCATAAGCGTGATGCGGTAGATGCCCGTGTGGTGAACGAGGTAAGAACAGGCACAGCCACCTTTACCGGCGCAAAAAGTGGTAAACCCGGCATCATCGACTCGCAGGAAGAAGTAGGAGGTTGGCCGGAGTTAAAATCCTTGCCCGCCCCGGCTGATGCTGACAAAGACGGCATGCCGGATACTTGGGAGAAAAAGCAAAATCTCAACCCAAACAACAACTCCGATGCCGCTGCTTTCACACTTGATAAAATGTACACCAACCTGGAGGTATACCTCAATAGCCTGGCAAAGCAGCATGTGCCACAGTAAAGTATAAACTCATCGCTGCACCTCGTCGTGTAGCCATCAAAGTATAAAATAGTTACCTTTAAACATGCGTATTTCCCCTCTCTACAGAACCATCTTAAGTAAATTAACGCTTAGCCTTATACTTGCTTTTGCCTGTACTGCCAGTTATGCGCAGCAGGTTAAATCTGACATCGCTAACTTTTACCCGATGCTGGATGCCTACTCCAGTAAGAGCAACGCGAGCTTGTCGTACTTAGCGAAAGATTGGAAGAACACAGCGAAGTGGAGAAAAAACGCGCGGGCGAAGCTTGATGAACTCCTGGCTTTTCATCCGGAGCCTGCCCCGCTCAATTCCCAGGTTTTAAGCACAACAAAGCGAGACGGCTACACGCAGTACCTGGTACGATATAACGTGAATGCGCTGCAAAGCACCGAGGCCTTCTTGCTGGTGCCAGATAACCTGACCAAACCCGCACCGGCCGTAATTGCCTTGCACGACCACGGCGGCTTTTACTATTTCGGGAAGGAAAAACATACTTACACAGATAATCAGCCGGAGATACTGAAAGAGTATGTGCAGAACCTGTACGATGGCAGGTACTATGCTGATGAACTGGCGAAGCGGGGGTTCGTCGTGCTGTGTCCCGATGCCATCTACTTTGGCTCTCAAAAAATAGACCCTGCACTTTTGGTAGATAACAAAGGCTATGAGAAAAAAATAAAGGATGTAGACGAAAGCGAGCGTATCAAAATTTACAACAAACAGGTGGCAGGCCCGAACGAGGTAGCCATGAACAAGACCATACTTACTGCTGGCACTACCTGGCTCGGCATCATCGCCCAAAACGATAGGGTGGCCGTGGATTTCCTGTTGTCGAGGCCAGAGGTAAACCCGGAGCGGATTGGTTGTATCGGCCTTTCATTGGGCGGCTTGCGCAGCAATTACCTGTTCGGGCTTGATGCCAGAATAAAGGTGGGTGTAGTGGCTGCCTTCTCTACGACCTATAACGAGATGCTGCAGCAGCACGCGCACCATACCTGGATGATGTATGTGCCGCGCCAGTATGAGTTCCTGGATTTGCCGGATGTGCCATCCTTAAATGCACCGCGTCCGCTGATGATCATGAACTGCAAGCAGGATAAACTTTTCAGCATAGCAGGCATGCAGGCAGCAGAGCAAAAGCTTTCGAGCATCTACACAAAAATGAAAGCACCCGAAAAGTTTACAGCCCGATACTATGATGCCCCTCACTCCATGACCATTCCGATGCAGGAAGATGCCTTTGCATGGTTAGAGAAGTGGCTGAAGTAGGCTTTTTAGACATAAGATTAAAGTATCAAGACACAAGATTTTTTATGAGTAAAGAGAACAGCGAGTTCATGGCAAGAGTATAGCAGGCTCTGCTCATCATGGTGTGGTGCCCAATACTTAAAGCACGAGCTACAAGCTCACTTAATATTAATCAATGACACTCATTAAGCGAAGGAAAGGCTTACCCAGTTTTTCCAGGAGGCACCTTGTATTGATGCGGTGCCCGCAGGGCAGCCTACAGCGAAGCGATGGCAGCTTCAATACACAGTGTCGAGTGGGAAAACGAGCCCTCGCGGGCTAGAGCGCTCCAAAGATAAAGGTGAAACGAGAGGTATTTGGGAGCTGGAGGATGAACGTTAGCTAGAAAGTATAGCTTATTTGAAGATGTGGTAAGCAGTGGCTATGGAAGCACAAGTTGCTGTTAGCAGAAGCAGTAGAAGACATAAACGGACGTTTGCGCTATAAAGGGTAGATGGCTAAAGTAAGTCGGTTTCCACTCACCACCTAACAAGATTGGTTTGAATAAATATTGTTAACATTTATTTCTGATGTAGACTCCTTTTACAAATGTGAAAACTAAAAGTCTCATGTCTAAAATCTATAAAATATGAAATTAGAACACTTTGCACTAAACGTCGAGAACCCTGTTGAAATGGCTGCCTGGTACACAAAGCATTTAGGGCTAAGCATAGTGAAGCAGCAAAAAGAAGCTCCTTACATGACTTTCCTGGCTGATGATAGCGGCCGTATCATGATAGAGATTTACTGTAATCCAGTTAACGAAGTGCTGCCTTACCGCACCATGAATCCGCTGCTGGTGCACCTGGCTTTTGTTTCTGCTGACCCAGGTCAGGATAAAGAGCGGCTCATGAAGGCGGGTGCCAGCATTGAATCCGACCAGAAACTGGAGGACGGTTCTCACCTGGTCATGCTCCGTGACCCTTGGGGATTGGCTCTGCAGCTTTGTAAAAGAGGCACTCCGATGCTGGCAGCGAAGGAAGATGT
The DNA here is from genome assembly GCF_042678745.1 of Pontibacter rugosus. Classification (NCBI taxonomy): domain Bacteria; kingdom Pseudomonadati; phylum Bacteroidota; class Cytophagia; order Cytophagales; family Hymenobacteraceae; genus Pontibacter; species Pontibacter rugosus. The sequence goes on from NZ_JBHTLD010000014.1 coordinate 33,323, forward strand.
AAACCGTGGCTCAAGTGTGCATTAACCGTAGCGTATGAAGATTTATACTTACGCACAGTCGCTCTGCATACTTGCTTTTATGCTTGTTATGGTAGCCTGTGCAACCAAAAGCAATACCTCTGGCAGCACGACAGCAACAGCTGGTGCAGCCGCAGACCCATGGCAACAGGCAGATGCTATACTTGCCCAAATCGTGCCGCCTACATTTCCGGACAAGGATTTTAATATCACCAAGTATGGTGGAGTAGGAGATGGGAAAACTGATAATTCAGCGGCAATTAAAAAAGCCATAGAAACTTGCAGCAGTGCAGGAGGCGGGCGTGTGGTCGTGCCAGCTGGTAACTATCTTTCTGGTCCGATTTACCTGCAAAGCAACGTGAACCTGCACCTCGAAAAAGGCGCTACCATTCTGTTCTCTACAAACCCGAAAGATTACCTGCCCCTGGTGTACACGCGCTGGGAAGGTGTGGAGCTGATGAATTATTCGCCATTGATTTATGCCTTCGAGGAAAAGAATATAGCCGTAACAGGTGAGGGTACACTGGATGGGCAGGCCAACGAAACAAACTGGTGGCCGTGGAAGGGCAACAGAAGGCATGGCTGGAAACCCGGCACACCTAACCAAAACGATGCAGATAAAAGAGCCGCTTTGTTTCAGATGGCAGAAGATAATGTGCCTGTGAGCGAGCGCAAGTTCGGAGAAGGCTTTTATCTGCGTCCGCAGTTTGTGCAGCCATACCGCTGCGAAAACGTGCTGATAGAAGGGGTTACTATCATAAACTCGCCGATGTGGATTCTGAACCCGGTGCTCTGCAATAATGTGACTATACAGGGAGTAAGAGTAGAAAGCCAGGGGCCAAACTCCGACGGCTGCGACCCTGAATCCTGCAAAAATGTACTGATCAAAGACTGCTTCTTTAACACCGGCGACGATTGCATTGCTATCAAATCCGGCAGAAATGCCGACGGCCGCAGAATAAATGTGCCAAGCGAGAACATTGTGATCCAAGGCTGTACCATGGCAAACGGACACGGCGGCGTAGTAATCGGGAGCGAGATTTCGGGTGGTGTCAGAAATGTGTTTGCCGAAAACTGCACCATGAACAGCCCGCTGCTGGATAGGGCTTTAAGAATTAAAACAAGCTCTATGCGTGGTGGTGTGGTCGAGAATATATACCTGCGCAACATTGAAGTAGGGCAGGTAGCAGAGCAAGTGATTCGGGTTAACATGTTCTACGAAGATTCGGGTCCTTACATACCTACTGTGCGCAATGTAGAAGTGCGTAACATGACGGTTCAAAACGGAGGCGATGTAGGCGTTTTACTGGAAGGATACAAAGAGTCTCCTGTTCAGAACCTTCGCCTGATCAATGTGAAGATTAATAATGTAAAGGAGCCTTATAAATTTTCCAACGTGAAGAATATTGAGTTCGAAAACGTCACCATCAACGGAAAGCAGGTTACGCTTCCGGACAGTATATCGCCAGAGGGTTAGATTTGAATCCCTGCCCGTGCGGTTTTATCAATCATCCTGAATTAGAATTCCCAATATCCTATGAAAAAACTAACCAGCCTGCTTATACTTCTGCTAACTGTATCACAGCTTGTGGCGCAGCCTAAAGTATACCCTAGCTCCTTCACTGTAGCGCAAGACGGAAGCGGCGATTTTACCACCATACAGGAAGCCGTAAATGCCGTACGCGACCTATCGCAGCAGCAGGTAACCATCCACATCAAAAACGGTGTGTATCGTGAGAAACTGGTTATCCCGTCTTGGAAGACAAGCATATCGCTGGCTGGCGAAAGCAAGGAAGGTACTGTCATTACCAACAGCGACTACTCTGGTAAAGACTTCCCCGGCAAAGATTTCACAGGCAATCCTAAGTATAGCACTTATACTTCCTACACAGTGCTGGTGCAGGGCAATGATTTTGTAGCCGAAAACCTGACCATAGAAAACGCTGCCGGGCCAGTGGGGCAGGCTGTGGCGCTGCACGTGGAAGGAGACAGAGCCATCATCCGCAATTGCCGCTTAATAGGTAATCAGGACACGCTCTACGCCGCCACCGAAGGCAGCCGGCAGCTTTACCAGGACTGCTACATAGAAGGCACCACGGATTTTATTTTCGGAGAGGCCACGGCTGTGTTTATGAACTGCACTATCAAAAGTCTTAAGAATTCATACATAACAGCCGCTGCCACTTCCCCTCGCCAAAAGTATGGCTTTGTGTTTATCAACTGTAAGCTGATTGCAGATGCTGCCGCTGAGAAAGTATACTTGGGTCGTCCGTGGAGGCCTTATTCTAAAACGGTTTTCCTGAACACTGAAATGGGCATCCACATTCGTCCGGAAGGCTGGGACAACTGGCGCAATCCAGAAAATGAAAAGACGGTGCTGTACGCCGAGTATAACTCCAAAGGTGCCGGTGCCAACGCAAAAAGCCGGGTAGGGTGGTCTAAGCAGCTGTCGGCGAAGGAGGCGAAGCAGTATACGTTGGAGAACATTTTCCCTGACTGGAAGCCGCTGCAGCAGTAAGTATAAAAGTATAAGTATATGAAAGCTACAAGGTATAAACTGATGCTCCGTCTGCTGGTGCTACCTATAATTTGCTGTGCTACAAGTATGGCATATGCGCAAACGAAACAGCAGCAAGTATGGAAACTCAATTCGCTTAATTCAATTGCTGGGCATCGGCCGGAAGTATGGGGTGCGCCTAAAGTAGTGAAAGCGAAAGGTGGTAAAAAGGCAATTCAGTTTAACGGCAAGAACGACGGCCTGCTGCTGGATACAAACCCCATTGCCGGTGCCGAAGAGTTTACAATAGAGCTAGAACTAAAGCCCTACGCTGCCTTCCCCGAAAATGTGGAGCAACGCTTTCTGCACATTCAGGACCCCAACAACGATAAGCGCAGAATCCTAATCGAACTTAGGCTGAACGACAAAGGCCAATGGTACCCTGACCTTTTCATGCGAACCGAAGACGCCTCCCTTACGCTCATAGACGCAACTAAAACGCACCCGGTAAATGAGTGGGCAAGTATAAAATTAACCTATAAAGATGGGCAGATGAAAGGCTATGTGAATGGAGTTGAAGAGTTGTCGGGCGAGATAGATTACCACCCTATCAGTTCGTCTGCCAAAACCTCGCTAGGCACCCGCATGGACAAACGCTCCTGGTTTAATGGTGAGCTAAGAGAGGTAAGGTTTAGTGACAGGGTAGAGTAAGCGCTCTGATTTATACTTATGCGCGTTAAAACTGAGAGAGTGTTAAGGATTTCCGAGATGAGCAACTGTCATATATCAACAGCGGCTGGGGCAGAAGTATCAATGCTGTAGTTTCGGCTGTTGCAGTAAACCCACCCCTAACTTCTCCGGGGAGGGGAATTACCCCACCCCAACCCTCTCCTAGAAACAGGGGAGGTAGTCTGGTTATAACTCTGTCAGCAGCGGCTATCTGAAACTTTCCCAGTCTTTCCGTTGAGCGCCTTGTGCATATTGCGGTGCCCGCTAGGGCAGCCGGAGCAGAGCGGAGGCAGCTTCAGGCACACAGCGCGATGCGGGAAGACGAGGCCTCCAAAGCCAAAGGTGAAACGATGGGTGAGTGGGAGCTGGAGGATGAGCAGTAGCTAGATAGGATAGCTTGGTTGAAGATGCAAAAGCAGCGGCTATGGAAGTATAACCTTCGCTCTGCAAGTATAACAAGTATAGCCGAGGCTATTCAGGTATGGCTTCTCAAGCCTGCTGAGTTATAAACTCAATATCATTTTTAGGGCATAAGATCTTCAGACTTGCGCCATAGGCAGCGGGAGGGAAAGCAGCGGCTTTAGAAAAGTGCGACAGATGCTAACAACTCATCAGTAAAGACAATAAAAAAGCCTCTCAACATACTAGAGAGGCTTTTCTATACTTATACTTCAGAAATCGCTACAGCGAAATACCGCGTTTCCAGGGAATGAAATCATCCTGATCTAGTAGCTGCGCCTTGGTTTTAACATTACCACTGGCAACCTCAATAATCAGGTCCAGCATGTCAGCGCCCATTTCCTCAATGGTCTTCTCACCGGCAATAACTGGTCCTGTATCTATATCTATAATATCCGGCATACGCTCCGCCAGTTTGGTGTTAGATGACACCTTTATAACAGGAGTGACAGGATTACCAGTTGGCGTACCCAGGCCAGTTGTGAAAAGTATGATGTTTGCGCCAGAACCAGCCATTGCGGTGGTGCTTTCTACATCGTTGCCCGGTGTGCAAAGCAGTGTTAAACCTGGCTTGGTAGCATACTCTGTATAATCCAGCACATCCACTACCGGAGAAGTACCGCCTTTCTTGGCAGCACCCGCTGATTTGATAGCATCCGTAATCAATCCGTCTTTAATGTTGCCTGGGCTTGGGTTCATGTCAAAGCCAGATCCTACGGCTTCTGCAGCATGGGCATAGGCACGCATCAGTTGCACAAAGCGATCGGCCGTTTTATCATCTACGCAGCGGTTAATCAACTCCTGCTCCACGCCGCACAACTCTGGGAATTCAGAAAGCATGGATTTTCCGCCGAGGGCCACAATCAGGTCAGATGCCTGGCCTACGGTAGGGTTTGCCGAGATGCCCGAGAAGCCATCAGAACCACCGCACTCCAGGCCGATTACCAGTTTGCTGAGTGGTGCAGGCTCGCGCCTAACTTTATCAGCCTCGATAAGGGCAAGGAAAGTTCTTCTGATAGCCTGTGTAAGCAGCTCCTGTTCTGTTCCTTCCTGCTGCTGCTCCAACACGATCAGCGGCTTTTTAAAGTTCGGATTCAGGGCACGTAGCTTTTCTTCCAATATGCCAACCTGCGCATTCTGGCAGCCTAGGCTAAGCACCGTAGCACCTGCCACATTGGGGTTGTGAATATACCCGGCCAGCAATGCGCATAGGGCGTCAGAGTCTTGGCGGATACCGCCGCAACCGCCTTCGTGTGTCAGAAACTTTATCCCGTCTATGTTTTCGAAAATGCGCTTTTGCCCGTTGCCGTTGTAGCCTTGTAGCGGTAACTGCGCAATTTCATTCACCTTGCCAGCTTGGTAGAGGTCCACCATCTGCTGCACATAAGTTTTATACACATCCTGGCGGCCAAAGCCCAGCTCTTCCATAAAAGCCTGCTTGATGATGTTTACATTGCGGTTCTCGCAGAACACCAGCGGAATTACCAGCCAATAGTTAGCAGTACCTACCTGGCCATCTTCGCGATGAAAACCCATGAATGTTTTACCAGCCCACTTAGATACATCAGGGGCAGTCCAGTCCAGGGTTTTGTTTTTTCCGCTGAATGTGTTAGCCTGGTGCTTTACATTCTCCGTGGATATTCTGGCACCGGCAGCAATAGGTTCAACGGCCTTGCCCACTAATGTGCCATACATAATAATCTCCTGGCCGGGAGCCATATCTTGTTGCGTGAATTTATGCTTGGCAGGAATTCCCTCTATCAGCGAAAGAGAGATGCTGTCATAAGTTATTTCCTCTCCAGCTTGTAAATCTGTAAGCGCCACCAGAACATTATCGTTAGGGTGTACTTTTAGTATCTTGTGTGACATGATTTTCTTATGTTTTTTGTGCAATCGATTGCACTTATGCAAATAATATAAATATTTTGGAGAAACAGAAATTTAAAGTGCAAAAAATGAAAGTGATGACTCACTTTTTACAACTTAGATCAGTTTAAGGTTTAATGATAACTGGATTATCCAGAAGGCTGTGCTTACGTTAGTAAAGTATAATGTGAGTCATTATATAACACATGATATGCTAGAACAATTCTCATTACAAGGAAAAGTAGTTGTAATAACCGGAGCCACAGGAGTGTTAGGAGAGGCCTTTTCCCTTGCTGTAGGTAAAGCAGGAGCGAAGGTAGCTATACTTGGCCGGAACAAAGAGCGGGCAGAAGCGCGCGTAAAAGCTATTGAAGCAAACGGAGGCGAAGCCATTGCCATACTTGGCGATGTGCTAAACGAAGCTGCTATGCTTACTGCTAAAAACGAAGTGCTTGAAAAATGGGGCACCATTGATGGCTTGGTAAACGCAGCAGGAGGTAATATACCTGGGGCCACCATCACACCAGATCAGAATATTTTTGATGCTAGTGTAGAAGATACCCGAAAGGCCGTAGACCTTAATTTGTTCGGGACAATTATACCAACCAAGGTTTTCGGAAGCGTGATGGCCGAAAAAGGTAAAGGCTCTATCGTAAACATTTCCTCTATTGCAGCGCAACGGCCCCTGACCAGGGTGCTCGGCTATACTTTGGCTAAAACGGCCATTGATGCCTACACTAAATGGATGGCTATAGAATTAGGGTTGCGTTACGGCGATGGCATTCGGGTAAATTCGCTGGCTCCTGGTGTATTCCTGACAGAGCAAAATAGAAACCTGCTGCTCGACAAAGAGGGGAGCTATACTGACAGGGCTCAGAAGTTTGTAACCAATACGCCTTATCAGCGCCTGGGTAAGCCAGAAGAACTGGCTGGCACACTCGTTTTTCTGCTGAGCGATGCCTCGAGGTTTATGACAGGAGAAGTGCTGCTGGTAGATGGAGGCTTTAGTGCCTATAGTGGCGTATAGCTACCTACAAACTGTTCTTGCAAAACAGCTTGCTACATGCCGGCCCCTTTAGAACTTGTTTGCATTTCGTTTTTGCGAGCGAAACTTGAATGGAATGGGTTCTGGCAAAGCGGTTTTAGAGCTTCATAGCAGCGCTATGGGGCGATAAAAGCGTAAAGCCACGCTCCGTTACAAGCAGGTTGCAGCGCAAAGGATGAATTTTAAACATGCTCTTAAGTTTGTTTCGGTTTTATCTCAAGATAAGCCTATATCCATAGAGGTTTCAGAGGAGACTTGTTGTGGCATACTAATGTTAATAAAATGAAGCGGTATAAAACGAAAATGGCAAAAGGATTCCTGAATCATAAAGAAAACCTTAATTTAACAT
>NZ_JBHTLD010000015.1:0-38601 GCF_042678745.1 Pontibacter rugosus
ATCAAACTAATCCTATAGCAGGTAATATTTTTTTCTTCAGTGGTAAGCTTTAAAACGCCATTTTTTGATTTACATATCAGCAACACTTAGTAAGTGCTGATGTGTATACAAACTAATATAGTTACAAATTCAGAAGATCATCCTGACATATCATTTCAATCATATATTTCCATGCGCTTAACACAAGATAGAAACGAGATGATATTATCACGCATCTGAATGAAAATACCAGCTCGTAAGCCTCCATAAAATCCGTTTTTATGGATTATTTATCATCCAAAGATATATGCCGTTAGTCCACCCAAAGCCATCCTGATTGGGATATTCTCCTCCACCGGCAGGCAAATCGATATCTACAACATTATATTTTTCCATCATCTTGCCAGTTTCTTTGAATACTTTATCATTAAGGGCTATCCATCTCGTTTTCAACTCTGCTGCTGTATCCAAAAAATTATAGTTGCGAAGTCCCTCATAGGTTAGGTATTGCAAAGGAGCCCAACCGTTGGGCGTGTCCCACTGTTGCCCGCTCTTGTAAAGAGAAGAAACTACGCCTCCCTTTTTCAGGAAGCTTTTGATGATATGATCGTGAACATGATGTGCTTGTTCGTTAGTAGCCATCTTGAAAAACAACGGATATATTCCTGCCAGCGACATGACTGTGGTGGATTTATTCAGGACTGAGTCATAATCCATGAAAAACTTCTTTTCGTCATTCCAAAAGTATTTTATCATTGCTTTCTTTCGTTTCTCTGCCTTTTGAAGGAAATAAGCAGAGGGATCTGAAAACGAACTTTGATTATAAGCTTCAGATAATGTTAGTTCCAACTCATAAAGAAGGCAGTTAAGATCTACAGGTATGATATCGGTGGTATGGATGGTTTCCATATGATCGACATCCTTGAACCATCGGCAGGAAAAATCCCACCCAGATTCACAAGCTGCCCTTATATGTCGGTAAAATGTTCCGGGCTCCACACCAAATGGTGCAGAGTAATTAGCCATCTCAACATCTTCATGATAAGATTCAGGGCGAGGGGCAGGAAGGTCATCCCAGTAACGGTTTAATATGCTGCCATCCGGAAGTATTACTACTCTACGAAAAGATGTTTCCCTGTCCGAAAGGCGAAAGTAGCCATCCATCCAATAATTATATTCCTTCTGCATATGCGGGAGATAGGTTGCATAAACTTCCGGTCCATCAATTTTAGCAAGAAGACGTACCATCAATGCTAAAAAAGGAGGCTGTGAGCGGGTAAGATAGTAGCTGCGGTTTGCATTTGGAATATGGCCATACGTATCTATAAGATAGGCGAAATTATGAACCATGTCTCTTATCAGACCATCCTTTCCTGCAGGTAACAAACCTAACATTGTAAAGTAGCTGTCCCAATAATATAGCCCTCTGAATCGCCCCCCGGGAACAACATATGATTTGGGAACAGGCAACATGGAGCAATCCGGTTGTGACTCCCGCGTTAACAATGGCCAAAGCAGATTGATATGCTCCGTAGCCGGCAACAATTGGTTACTTGAATAATTAGTTGTTATAGGCTCCGGGATTTGAAAATACGCTGAGACAAAATCAAAAAGGCTGAAAGCTTCCTTGTGCTTTTCAATTTCATATAAACTTAGTATTTCTTCCGGAGATCGCTTGGGGTAACAGTCTGCAAAAGTTATTGAATCAGGAAAAACCTGTTTCATCTGAACATCGTGGAATAGCGGACCAAATAATTGGTCAGGAGGTAAAATAGCAGGAACAACACTATATATCTGTGGGGGTTCAATAGATCTCATTTCATTTTGCTTTTCAATGTTCACGCATTTCAGGCTTTTAAGTTTGTAATTTTATTATTTAAAGCTTTTAGCGTTGTATAGCATGATAGTCCTGGAACCAATCTCCTCAGGCCTTACGGCCTATACCTTTTTGGAGCGAAAGAACGGTTTTAAGCCTGCCACAATACATTGCACCATGTTCGAGTTCACGTTAAAAGCACACAGGCAGCGAAAAAACAAACGTACTTCCTGAGCCTAGCTCACTCTCTACCCAAATGCTGCCGCCTTGCGACTGGATGAATTCCTGCGAAATGGATAGCCCCAGGCCAGAGCCTCCCTTGTACTGCTCTTTACCCGGAATCTGCACAAATTTCTGGAATATCTTGCTATGGTTTGATGCATCAATGCCGGGACCGTTGTCGTGTACTTTTATCAGCACCTGCCTCTCCTCATCCTCTGTTGTGATGGTAATCACGTCGCCTTCCGGGGAGTAGCGCACGGCGTTGCTGAGCAGGTTAATCAGCACCCAGGTCGTTTTCTCTACATCAGCCATGACATCGGTTAGCTGGTTTTCCAGCTGCACCTCTACCCGCAGCTGTTTCTGCAACAGTTGCAGGCTGATCACCTCTTCTGCATAGTTGATAATGTCTGTGATATTGGTTTTCTGTACGTTCAGCTGAATATTGCCAGACTCCAGCCGCGACACATCAATTAACTCTCCTACCATTTTCTGGAGGCGTGACGTTTCCTGCTTCAGCGTACGGATAATGCCTGTCTGCTCTTCGTTCATAGCACCCACCCGTTCATTCTGGAGCAGCTTAAGGCTATACCCGATGGAGGCCAAGGGCGTTTTCAGTTCGTGTGATACGGTTGCCAGGAAGTTAGACTTTGCCTGGTCCAGCCGCTTGAACTCACTTACGTTCCTCAGGGAGACAACGTAGCCATACAGCTCACTTTGCTCCTTCAGCTCGTTGTAAGACACGATGTCTAAAACACTTTTGCGGTAGTATGCTTCCTCGCCTCCTTCAGTAACGGTTAGCAAATGGTCGTCTGATGTTCTGCCAATCATGATGTCTTTTACCAGCTCCCGGTACAGGTCGTTCTCATTTTCCAGCTCCTGCGACTGGCGCCCCACCAGGTTTGCCCGCTCCATGCCCAGTAGCTTGCAGGCAACTGGGTTTGCCTCTGTTACCTGCAGGTTGTGATCCAGCAGCAACAGGCCTTCATCCAGGTTCTGCATGATAAGCTCAATCCGCTTTTTCTCTGACATGAGCACGTTCAGGTTCGAGAACTCATACTCCTGCAGTTTCTTCAGCATGCTGTTGTACACCTTTGCCACGCGGCTAAACTCATTGCGGCCCCGCACAGGAATCTTTTTAGAAAAATCCTTACCAGAGGCAGCCTGAATAGAATCCACCAGCATGTTGATAGGCTTGGCTATGGCTGCGGGAATTGTCAGCAGAAAGCCTAGCGTCAGCAACAGTGCCGCAGTCAGGGCCACTAAAGTATAAATCCTTGTCTGCTGTGCTATATGCTGTGCATGATCGCTTTTCGAGATCATGGCATCCATGTTCATGCTGAGCATCTGGTCCAGCTGGTCGCGCAGCAAACGGTACCGCGGCAGGAGCTCCACGTAGTAGGCATTGGCATCTAAAGAATCATTTAGAAGCAGGATGCGGTAGTGCTGAAAACCCTCCGCCACGTCTTCCACCAGCTGCCCCTCGCCCGGCTCGGTAATGTTCCCCTGCTCCTTGCGCAGGTTAGCAGCAAACACGGCCATGTTCTCCCGAATCATGTCGACTTTTACCTCGGGCGTTACATCCGAAAAGAGCAACTGCTGTTTGGCGGCCTGCATATTATCAAGCGAAGAGATCATGCGCTTGCCCACCTGCAGCGTGTAGAGGTTAGCTTTGAGGATGTTACGCGCGGCCCTGTCCAGCTTGTTAACGTTGGTGACAGAATATACCCCGAGGGCTAATAACACCACCAGAATAGTCAGGTAGCCAAGCGTAACTTTTGTTTTTAACTTCATGAAAGTATAAATAATGATTTAAGGCTAATGCGATATTCGATGCCGCTTAAACACTCACCAGGAAAATGTCCAGGTCTATCCCGGCATCTGAAACGGCACGGATGATACGGCGGGTCTGGCTGATCTTAAACCAGTCGCTAAAGGACTTTCGCCCGGTTACGCCGCAGATAAGCAGGGTAGCTTGTTTTTCCTGTGCCACCTGTAGTATTTCCTGTGCCACGTGGCGGCCTTTCAGCCGGATGATCTGCCCGCCCAGCTGGGTAGCCAGCTGCAGGTTGTTGATCAGGTGGCGCTGCTTGGCCAGGCCAATGGTATCCGTGTTTTCCTGCTCCGCCTGCACGTACACCACATACCACTTGGCCCGGAAGCGGTCTGCCATGCGCGAGGCTTTTCGAATAATCTCTTTTGCCGCTTTCTCATTGGTGTTGATACAGGCCACCAGCTTATCCAGGTTTTTGCGTGAGGCCATGGCCACTTCCAGGTCGATGCGCTGCATCAGGTGGTTGGATACTTCGCGCAGGGCCAGCTCGCGCAGCTGCAGCAGGTTCTCCTTCTGAAAAAAGTTTTTCAGGGCCGCCTCCACCTTTACCTTGTCGTAGATCTTCCCCTCCTTCAGCCTGTCCAGCAGCTCCTCTATCGTGAGGTCGATGTTGACAATGTCGTCAGCGGCTTTCATCACCTTGTCCGGCACCCGCTCCGACACCTCCACCCCTGTAATCTTTTCGATCTGATAGTTCAGGCTCTCGATGTGCTGAATGTTTACGGCGCTGATCACGCTGATACCAGCCTGTATCAGCTGCTCCACATCCTGCCAGCGCTTTTCGTTTACAGAGCCCGGCACATTGGTATGCGCCAGCTCATCCACGATCACCACCTCTGGCCTGCGCTGCAGCACCGCCTGCAAATCCAGCTCCTCCAGCATGCGGCCTTTGTAAAAGATAGACTTGCGCTTCATAATCGGCAGGCCTTCCAGCTGCGCCTCGGTTCCTGCTCTGCCATGCGTCTCCACGTAGCCAATCAGCACATCTACCCCGTGGGCCTGTAGTTCGCAGGCCTCCTGCAGCATGCGGTATGTTTTTCCGACGCCAGCCGCCAAGCCGATGTACAGCTTAAAGCGCCCCTTCTTTGACTCCTGCAGCAGCCGCAGAAAGCGGTCTGCAGATTTACTGTTATCCTCTTCTTCCTTTGAGTTCATGTTTTTCAAGCTTTCATGGAGCAAAGGAGCAGGCAGGTAGCACTACCTGCCTGCTCCTTCTAGAACTTCAGCGCAAAAGAGGTTACCAACAGCAGGTTGTTGTCTTTTATACCTTCGTCGCCGGCAAATATTCTGTCTTTGGAGTCGTAGCCGCGTGCCTCCACCCGCCACAGAAAATTGGGGGCCGGAGCATAATCGAAGTTAAGCGAGGCGCTGGAGGTCTGAAAACCGTTGGAGCTTTGCGTGGAGATGATGATCTGGTCTTCATCATTATAATGCTCTACACGCCCTGCCAGGGCAAACTTTTCGCTTAACCGGTAGCGCGCCAGCAACATACCGGCGTACCAGCTGCCTTTCTCGCTGCTGTCCCACAGCTCCTGGCGGCCATAGTCTACGCTGCCGGCTAAGTTAAACCTGTCGGAGAAAGTATAAGCCGCATAGAAATCATGGAAGTAGCGGCGCTTGCTATCCGTTTCATCCGGCGCTTCGTTGCCGTAGTAGTTGTTGTAGCTCAGCGTGAGCTGGCCTGTAGGCGTATAGCTAATGCCGAAGCCCAGCGATTTGGCGTCGTTTGTCTCCTGTATGTTCTGCCAGCCGTTCAGCACCAGGAACTTCATCGTCACCTTGTCCGACACCTCCGCCGTTAGTTGGGCACCCGTTTCAAAGTAAGGTGAGTTTTCGGCCATGAGGGCACGTGTGTAGATTTCGTTGTTAATGGAAAAGGTGCTTTCATAGCCAATGTGCGAGGGCAGAATACCCATATCCAGCCACACACCTTTGCCCAGCTTTACCCCGGCGTTTGCCTGCGCAATGAGTTGCGTCAGTTCGTTTGGCTCGGCAGCATAGTTGGCCTGCACATAAGTACCGGTATGCAGCGCCAGCGTGGCCCGCACTTTATCGGTGGCATAATCTGCCTGAAGAAAACCCCAGTTCAGGTTAAACTCGTTGTGGCGGAAGGCCTGTGTGGTATAGAGGCGGTCTTTGTCTACCGGTTTCGAGAAATCATAGGCATAGTATACATCCACGCCGCCACTCAATTTAAATGGCTTTTCTGCTTCTTCCATACCTAGTGAGTCGGTTGTTTGCGCACTTGCGGCAAAGGTTACCAATAAGTATAGCGCTAAAAGTATGGCGAATAAGTATTTCATGTGTGTAAATGTTCTTGTTGATGCCGCAGCCTGCGTAGCCGCGGCTTTTGTGTATGTTTTAGTTGATGAGTACCAAACCCAAGTATAGTTGAAACATGTAGTCGCTGGTGCGAGCTTGCAACTCGTACCTTGCCCGACCCTCACTTTTACTGCCGTCAGTTTAAATGTACCGCCAAAGGGTAAGATCAATTTGTATCTGGCACAATTTAATCCATGCTTTGCGCTAAAGCAGTACTTGCTGATTGTGTGATGTGGGCGTGAAGGTACGAGCTACAAGCTTGCACCAGCGGAAGACTATCTCTGCAGCGGTCAGCAATCAAGCTACCGCTTTGCGCTTAGTACATCCAGCGCCACATTCAGCTTCAGCACGTTTACTTTCTCCGGGCCAAGTATACCCAGCAGCGGCGCCTCTACCTGCTCCTGCACCAGCGCCCGTACCTGCTCCACGGGCAGGTTACGTAGGCGGGCAATGCGTTCTATCTGCACCAGCGCCCCCTGTGGTGACAAGTGCGGGTCCAGGCCGCTACCCGAGGCTGTTACCAGCTCTGCCGGCACCTCTTCGCGCTTTACCGTTGGGTTGTGCTCCAGGAAGGTATCGATACGCTCCTGTACCTCTGCCAGGTACTCTGGGTTAGACGGGCCTTTGTTAGAGCCGCCGGAGCCGCCGCCATCATAATCTACCGCTGATGGGCGGCTGTAAAAATAGCGATCTTCGGTGAAGGACTGGCCTACATTATCGTAACCAACTATACGGCCGTTCACCGTTACTTGCTTTCCCTCTCCGCCGTTTGGAGCTGCCAACTTGGCAATGGCCCAGATCGAAAGCGGATACAGGAGCACAAAAAAGCCGATGCACCATACGGTCAGGATCAGGCTCTGCTTCATGATGTTTCCTGTGCCCTTGGGCTGAGAACTGGCCCCTCGGTTAATTTTTCCCTGCACTGGTTCTTCTTTTATATTAGTTTCCATTTCGGATAAATTCAAATGTTTATACTTCTACTTTGTACAGGAGCCGGGCGTATGACGCTGGCCCCTACTTATACTTTTATACCTATGCAATTACAGCCTGACTAGCCCAGTCCAAACATGACCAGCAGCATATCAATGGCCTTAATGCCGACGAACGGCACGATCACCCCGCCCACTCCGTAAACGAGCAGGTTACGGCGCAGCAGGGCGCTGGCTCCGATCGGTTTATAAGCCACCCCACGCAGGGCCAGCGGAATCAGGATCGGGATAATGATCGCGTTGAAGATCACAGCCGAAAGTATAGCCGACTGCGGACTAGCCAGGTTCATGATGTTGAGCCCCTGCAGGGCAGGTATAAAGGCGATGAACAAGGCCGGCACGATAGCGAAGTACTTGGCTACGTCGTTGGCGATAGAGAAAGTGGTGAGCGTGCCGCGGGTGATTAGCAGCTGCTTTCCTATCTCCACTACCTCGATCAGCTTCGTTGGGTCGTTGTCGAGGTCCACCATGTTGCCTGCTTCCTTGGCTGCCTGTGTACCGGAGTTCATGGCCACGCCCACATCGGCCTGTGCCAGCGCAGGGGCATCGTTTGTGCCGTCGCCCATCATAGCTACCAGCTTGCCGCTGGCCTGTTCTTTCCGGATGTAGTTGAGCTTATCTTCCGGGGTGGCCTCGGCAATAAAGTCATCCACACCGGCTTTTTCGGCAATAAACTTCGCTGTTAAAGGGTTGTCGCCGGTTACCATCACGGTTTTTACGCCCATCTTGCGCAGGCGCTCAAAGCGCTCCTGTATGCCCGGCTTAATGATGTCCTCCAGCTGAATCACCCCCTGCACCTCCTCGTTTTCTGCCACCACCAAAGGGGTACCTCCGTTAGCGGCAATCTTTTCAATCGTTTCCGTTACGTTTGGGTGAAAGAGGTTACCGGCGTTCTCTGACATTTTGCGAATGGCATCGTAGGCTCCTTTGCGGATGCGTGTGCCGTTTGCCAGGTTAATGCCGCTGGAGCGGGTCTCAGCCGTAAATTTGATAAAATCCACCTGGCGCATGTCCGGCTGCGGCACACCTACGTTCAGCTCCTGCGCCAGCTCCACGATCGACTTGCCCTCAGGTGTTTCATCTGCCAGCGAGCTAAGCACCGCCTGCCGGATAAAGGCATCTCTCTCTACACCTGGTGCCGGGTAAAACTTAGTGGCTCTGCGGTTACCGATGGTAATAGTGCCTGTTTTATCCAGCAGCAGCACATCAATGTCACCAGCAGTTTCTACGGCCTTACCGGATTTGGTAATTACGTTGGCACGAAGTGCTCTGTCCATCCCTGCTATACCGATGGCCGAAAGCAGCCCCCCAATCGTGGTCGGGATCAGGCACACGAACAGTGCTATCAGGGCGGCAATCGTAAGCGGTGCGTTGGCGTAGTCCGCAAAGGGCTTCAGCGTGACGCATACCAGCAGGAAAGTCATGGTAAAACCTGCCAGCAGGATAGTCAGGGCAATTTCGTTGGGCGTTTTCTGGCGGCTGGCTCCCTCTACAAGAGCAATCATCTTATCCAGGAAAGACTCGCCCGGCGCTGTCGTTACCAGCACTTTTATCTGATCTGACAGCACCTTGGTACCGCCTGTTACCGAAGACCGGTCACCGCCTGCCTCCCGTATCACCGGAGCAGACTCGCCTGTAATGGCAGACTCGTCAATGGAGGCCAGGCCCTCTATAATCTCCCCGTCCGTCGGGATTAGCTCCCCGGCCGTTACAAGAAACACATCCCCTTTTTTGAGCTGGGAAGAGCTGACTTGGGTTACGTTTCCTTTGGCGTCCACTACGCTGGCAGGCGTTTCCTCGCGTGTCTTGCGCAGCGAGTCCGCCTGAGCCTTGCCTCGCGCTTCGGCAATGGACTCGGCGAAATTGGCGAAGAGCAAGGTTATGAGCAGAATCAGGAAAATGGTGATGTTATAGCCTAGGCTTCCCTGCGAGGTATCACCCGAGAAGAGCAGGTACAAGGTGACCAGCAGCATCACAAAGGTGCCCAGTTCTACCGTGAACATCACGGGGTTTTTGATCATTTGCCTTGGATCGAGTTTCACGAAGGACGCCGCCAGTGCCTGTTTTACCAGCGGCCCTTCAAACAATCCGGTTTCTTTATTTTTAGCTGTCATTTCTTTCGTATTTAAGGCGCAGACACAAGAGGCCTTGCCACAAACTGGCAGACGGGGTGCTCCAATGCGTTACCGGGCTTACCCGCTTCGATTCTTGCTGCGCCGTTTTTATCTTTTAGTAGATGGTGAAGTATTCTGCAATCGGGCCAAGTACCAGCGACGGGAAGAAAGCCAGTGCAGCCACAATCCAGATCACGAAGAACACCATCAGGCCAAAGGTGCCCGTATCGGTTTTCAGTGTACCGGCAGACTCCGGGATATAGCGTTTGCTGGCCATGATGCCGGCTATGGCTACTGGCCCTATAATGGGTAGGTACCGGCTCAGGATCAGCACAAAACCTGTGGTGATATTCCAGAAAGGCGTGTTGTCGCCCAGCCCCTCAAAGCCAGAGCCGTTGTTTGCAGCAGAGGAAGTATACTCATACAGCATTTCGGAGAAGCCGTGGAAGCCGGGATTGTTTAACCAGTCGATTTCCGGGTTCTGCACATACACATAGGCCGCCAGCGCCGTACCTGAAAGTATCAGGAAAGGGTGCAACAGCGCGATTATAATGGCGATCTTCACCTCCCGGGCCTCTACCTTTTTGCCCAGAAATTCCGGCGTGCGCCCCACCATCAACCCGGAGATAAACACGGCAATGATGATAAAGACAAAGAAGTTAAGGAAGCCCACGCCCACCCCTCCGTAAAAGGAATTTATCATCATGCCCAGCATGGTGTTCATACCTGAAAGCGGCGTAAGGGAGTCGTGCATGGCATTTACGGAGCCGTTGGAGGTAACCGTGGTGCTGGTGGCCCACATACCTGAGGCGGCAGCGCCCAGGCGCATTTCCTTGCCCTCCAGGGAGCCCAGACCTTGGTCAATGCCCATGTTGGAGATGGCAGGGTTGCCGTTCATCTCGAAGTATACGGTTGTCGTCAGCAGCAGCAGGAAGCCTACCGTCATGGCACCGAACACCATCCAGCCCAGGCGCTTGCGCTCCAGGTAAAAGCCTAGCGCAAAAGCCAGCCCAATCGGCATCAGGATGATCACCATGTTTTCTACCATATTGCTCAGGTAGGTAGGGTTTTCGAGCGGGTGCGCGGAGTTCACCCCGAAGAAGCCACCGCCGTTGGTCCCCACCTGCTTGATCGCGACCATAGCGGCTGCCGGGCCTCTGGATATCTGCTGCTCCACTCCTTGCAGGGTGGTGATGGTATCTTTGCCCTCAAACGTCATCGGTGTACCCTGTATGGCAACTATCACCGCTACCACCACACTTAAAGGCAGCAGAATGCGGGTACAGCTTTTCAGGAAGTAGTCGAAGAAGTTGCCCAGGTACTCTGTGCTGCGGCTGCGCATGGCATTGAACACCACGGCGCAGGCAGCCATACCTGTGCCTGCCGTCACGAACTGCAAAAAGCACATGACCCCCAGCTGCGAAAGGTAGGAAAGTCCTGTTTCGCCGGAATAATGCTGCAGGTTGCAGTTCACCAGAAAGCTGATAGCCGTGTTAAAAGCCAGGTCAGGCGACATGGACGGGTTGTTATCGGGGTTCCAGAACGGGTGGTGGCTCTGCGTCATCAGCAGAAACATAGCCCAGAAGAACCAGACCAGGTTAATGCTCAGCAGCGCGACCATACTTTGTTTCCAGGTCATTTCGCGGCTGGCGTCGATGCCGCTCACGCGGAAGAAGAAGCGCTCCAGCGGTGCCATAAAGTCAAGCCAGGTGCGCTCTCCTTTGTATACTTTCGCGATGTATTTGCCCAGCGGCAGCCCGATGGCTACTGTGAGCAGGAACATGGCGATTACTCCTAGTATATCAGTTAACATTTTTCTTGTGTTGTGGTAGTGAACTTAGAATTTCTCGGGTTTTAGCAGCACGTAAAACAGGTAGCCAAACGTGACAATGCTTAGGATGAAAAGTACAATCATATCTTTTGTGTGTATAGATGAGCTTCATAGTTTGGAAAGGCATTAAGGCAGCATGCTGTGCGTCATTTGCTGAGAGCAGCGAACCAGGGCCGGCCCCATCAGCAGGCGCCACTGCAGCGAGTTGTCGCTGTTGTAAAGGTGCAGGGCATACAGGTAAGAAACCTGCAGCGCGTGGCGCACCTGCTGATCGCCTTCCTGCAACAGCTTGTTTGCCTCCCGGAAGCATCGGCGGGCGCCGTCGAGGTTAACGGCATCGATAAAGCGGTTGGTGTAAGAGGCAAAGCAGGCCAGCTGGCGGTGCAGGTTGCGCTTGTTCTCTTCTAAACTAATCTCAGGTGCCAGGTCTGGAAACTCCTGCCTCAGCTCCTTCAAAATTTCATGATGCTGTATCATAGCGCTCATAGAAAAGAAATTAAATGTTGTCAAAAAAGTCTATGGATTTGTAAAAGAGCCAGAAGCAGGCAAGCCCGGCTATCAGCAGTAAAATCGTCATCAGCACTTCATTCATGGTATAAATGGTTTGTTGTGCCAAACCTTTAGTCAAGGGGGGTGCCAGGAAGTATAAAGTGTGGGCTACCCAAGTATAAACCACAACTAATCAAGCCATTTCATACTTGCGCCATACTTGGAGGTGATCCAACAAAAAAGCCGACCCTACCAAAATGGTAGGGTCGGCTTTTCATATCGGTAGGCTATACTTGCGGAAACGCGTCAGCGGCCGCTATACTTTGCTCCTTATTGATCGCCTATACTTAAGGCAGTTTTTAGCTCAGGCCATACTCCTGCACCTTGCGGTAGAGCGTGGTCAGGCCGATGTGCAGGCGGCGGGCGGCTTCGGTTTTGTTGCCGCCGGTCTGTTCCAGTATTTTCATGATGTGCTTGCGCTCCACAGTGCTGAGGGAGGTATCGCTTTCTGCCGCCTCCAGGGAGGGAGCCGCAGTCCAGAACTCTGCGGGCAGGTGCTCGGGCGTCAGTTTTTCTTCATTGGCCAATATAACGGCACGCTCCATCACGTTTTTCAGCTCCCGGATATTTCCCTTCCAGGGGTAATGCTTCAGCTTTTGAATAAACTCTTCGCTCATCCCCTCCAGCCGACGGTTCATTTTCAAGTTGTACAGCTGAAGGAAGTGCTGCGCCAGCAAGGGGATATCCTCCTGTCGCTCCCGCAGCGTTGGCACCCGTATCTTAAACACGGAGAGGCGGTAGTACAGGTCAGGGCGAAAGCGGTCTGCCTCGGCTTCTGCCTGCAGGTCGCGGTTGGTGGCAGCCACAATGCGCACGTTCACTTTTACAGGTTTTGTATCGCCCAGCTTTGTAAAGGATTGCGTCTCCAGCACACGCAGGAATTTGGCCTGTAGTTCCGGCGGCATCTCCCCTATCTCGTCCAGGAAAATAGTGCCGCCGTTGGCTTCTTCAAACAAGCCTTTTTTATCGGCCATCGCCCCGGTAAAAGCTCCTTTCTTGTAGCCGAAGATCTCCGACTCCAAAAGGTCTTTCGGGAAGGCGCTGCAGTTGACGGCCACAAACGTTTTGCTGCGCCTTGGGCTGGCACTGTGGATGGCCTGCGCAAACAGCTCCTTTCCCACGCCTGTTTCGCCTTCGAGCAACACGGTCGAATCTGTGGCAGCAACGCGTGCCGTTAGCTCTTTGGCCTGTTTTAAGGCGGGTGTATGGCCGATAATGGTATCTAAGGTAAACTTGGTTTCCACTTGCTTTTCCAGCTCAGCCACCCTTTTGCGCAGCCTTGCTTTGTCGGCAGCCCTGGCCACTGTCACGATCAGTTGCTCGTCGTTTTCCCCTTTGGTCAGGTAATCAAAGGCCCCCTGCTTCATGGCACTTACGCCATCCTGTATCGTTCCGAAGGCCGTCATCAGGATCACCTCCGGCAGCGGGTATTTTTCCTTTACCTTGCGCAGGATATTTAGCCCATGGTCGTCGGGCAGCTTCACGTCGCTCAGCACCACCTCCACCTCCTCTGCATGGTTCTCCAGCAACTCAAACCCCTCCCGGGCGTTTTTGGCCTGCAGCACCTTGTATCCCTCCAGTTCCAGCACACGTGCCAGTACCTGCCGCAGGTTGTGTTCGTCGTCGATAAGGAGAAGCGTTGAATTTGTTTGCATTACTAACAGGTTTTGGTGCCGCCAAGTTAAGGAGTTCTTTCGTTACATAGTGAGTAAGCTTTTCCTTTCTTGACAAGGGCCAGGCTTTAGCAACCACACTATGTGCAGCGTACTTAAGGTCAGTGCCAGCAGCTATTATTACTGGCTTCATCACCCGGTCAGTCTGCGGGAGCAGAAAGAGCAGAAGCTCGTCGAGCAGATAAAGGAGGTATACCGGCAGAGCAAGCGCCGCACTGCTGATAACGGTAAAGAATAAAGGCACCGTCATTTCTGAACGCTATCATGACGGGCTTTTGGAGAATTTTATCCCGGCAAGACGAAAGGCAATAAAGGAGGAGGCCATTCCGAGGTTGAGGGATGAGCATCATCAAGATCAACGTAAAGTGGCACAAGGGTGGCATCAGGTCGGAAGCGAGGAAGGCGCTGGCACTCCCTTTCACACAACAATCCCTAAAGAGTAAAATGGCTCACCCACAACCGCCTAATACAATAACACATAACCACTCGGAAGAAAACAAGCTCATACAGTCGTTGTTGTTTTAGCTTTTTTTACCTTATTTTTAGAGCAATGCGTAAGAGTTGAGAATATCTTTTAGTATTAACGCACCCGGATTGAATGAAGCCAGTAGAGAGAGTATTAGTTATAGATGATGATGCCACAGTTATTTTCCTGACAAAGCGTATGCTCAGCGGTTTGGGAATAGACGGTGGAGTACACATTGCCCATAACGGGTTGGAGGGCTTAGAGCGCATCAGGGAGGCTGCTGAGCAGGGGCTGCTGCCTCAACTTGTCCTGCTGGACATCAAAATGCCGGTAATGGATGGCTTTGCTTTTTTGGAGGAACTGGCAAAGCTGAACCTGAATCTCACCGAGACAAAAGTAGTGCTGCTTACCAGCTCCCAAAGCCCATGGGACAAGGAAAGGGCAGCGAAGAGTCAGGCAGACGCACTTCTCTATAAACCGCTCACGAAAGAGACACTTCGGAGCATCTTAATGTAGTAAGAAACAGGGGCGGCTACTCTTTCGGTATCCTGATGTAGAAGGTCGTGCCCACGTTCTCCTGACTTTCGAAGGTTATCTTTCCCTTGTGCAGTTCTATAATGGTTTGTATAATTGACATCCCAAGTCCTGTGGTCTTCTCTCCCTGCAAACCTGCCCTTCGGGCAACCGTGAACCTATCGAACAAATAGGGATGCACTTTTGACGGGATACCAATGCCGTTGTCTGCTACTGAAAGCAGTACGTGGTCTTCCATCTCTTCCATCGTCACGGTGATGCTGCCATTTTCTTGTGTGAATTTGATGGCATTAGAAATGAGGTTGTTTACCACCTGCATAAACTTCATCATATCCACATAAATGTAGATGGGTTTGTCAGGCGCTATGATCTTGAACTTTTTTGCAACCAGCTTTTCCTGCTCTTTGTAATTGTCCATCATGATGGCAACACTGTTGGCTATATCCATTCGCTCCTTGTGCAGCACCACCTGCGATGATTCTAGGAACTCATTGTCCACGAAATCCCGAATCATGTCTGAGCCTCGGATTGCATCCTGCTTTATAAAGCCTACCAGTTGCTGTATGTCCTCGTCATCCAGATTCACCTGCTCCTGGAGGGCATCAATGGAACTTTGGATGTTGGCAAAGGGTGCCGCCAAGTCGTGGGAGAGAATCTCAAGGGTAGCGTTTTTCTTGGTGTTATACTTCAATATATTATGAGTATACTCTTTATGCTCCGTAATGTCCTCCGCATACCCGCCTATCAGGTGCTGATTGCTCTTCTGGTCACTTAAAAAGCAAGCGGAAAGGCATATCCACTTCGTGCTCCGATCAGGCTGTACGGTTCTGAACTCTGCCCGTACCTTCTCATGGGTCATCATCAGCTTCTGATACTGGTGAGACAGGAATCCCCAGTCATCTTCATGAATGCAAGACAGCAGGGCAGTTGGATTACTGAAGACATCTTCTGGCTTTATGCCCCAAAGCTGCTCGAACGCAGGGGCAATGTAGGTGAAGGTGCCGCTGGTGGTGTCGTAGGCGAAATATAACTGCCCAAACTGCTGGGCAACCTGCTCAATAATGAAACCATTGGGTATGTTGTTCACTTCCATAAAGGGTGTCTTGTGATAGCTGACTTGTTCTTTTGGCTTAAATCAGCGAGTAATTTTATACTCCCACTCAAAATAAAAGTTTAGTGACCGTGTCAATGGGTTTCACTATGTGTCGCCTTTCTGCACCTTCTCGTGTCGAAGAGGTTGCTGCCCTGGTTCTGCTTTTAAAGCAGTCTCTGTGTAATTGAATAGCTTGTCTGTGAAGTTGCTGATTTGGCTCGTTCGCCGGCCACAGTAACACGCAAATAGATTGGTACTGGGCCTGTTTGGTAATTCTTCGGCTTCTTTAGGTAAAAGAGGAGACTGAAATTGATGCTTATAACAGTGAGTTATAAGGTTAAACAAAAGTAGCCTTGCAGTCAACCGAAGTCAAGACATACAATCTCTGTACATCTTGTGTATCAATTAGTTAAGCAAAAATTCGGTGAGTCATTGGAGGTATTGGAGGAACTCACCGGACAACTCACCAATATTATATAAAAAAGCGTAAAGTTTAGAACCACGTGAAAACAAAAAAGCCTGCAAACTCTTCAGTTGCAGGCTTTTAGTTGATTTCGGCATTTCTACCAGCAGAGAGTGAGGGATTCGAACCCCCGGACCTGTTACAGTCAACGGTTTTCAAGACCGCCGCATTCGACCACTCTGCCAACTCTCTGTCTTATTTCGTGTACAAAAGTAGGAGCTTGTATCTATTTTACCAAACTATATGGCAATTTTTTTCATCATTTTGATAGCCTTATTAGTCAATGTCCTGATTTTCAAATCAAAAAAATTACTCCTGCAGCTGAACAAACACATTGGCCTGCAGGCTTTGAATCCGATAGTGCTCTTTCCTAAAACCACTGATTTCCTCCAACACTACTTTTAGCTGTACCTTTTCACCTTCGATAACAAAAGTCAGATCGGTTGGGTTAATACGCTCCTGCTGCCTGTGCTCAAATTTCTGGATAGCGCTCAGCAGGTTCAGCATCAGTGTTTCCTGTTCAAAGTGAAAGTATAACACTGGTGCATCTTCTTTCAACTCCAGCGTCATCGGCACCTTACCTAGCTTATAAGCTGTTCGCGCCTCCTCATCAAAAGTTCTTAGGCTTACTTTTGTGAAATAAGCATAACCATTGATATCGTAAACTTCATCACTTATCCCGGAGAAATTAGACGTGATGTAAAAGTGTTGCTCTCCAGTTGTTGCTGTTTGAGTCTTATATTCTAACCCCATTAATTCGAGTACTTTGTTACGGGAGGCAATACTCCGTTGCCAACGAGTCTTTAAAGTGTCTGTGGCTGTTGCAAGGCTGTCTTGCATGTTATACTTAAACCATGGCTTTAGAGCCTTGAAGTCGTGGTAACGGGCAAGGTAGTCGGCAATAGAACTGACTTCTTGCGCTATTTCCGCTTTTACAGGCGGGTGCTGTCGCTGTATTTGTCCATTTACCAGTACCTTACTCTCCTGCAGCAGTCTCTCCAGTCGTCTTACCTGACTCCACTCCGATACTTGGAAGGCACTAAAAGGGCCAAATGCAGCCAAGAGTGCCACTATGCTTAAAGTGATGGGAATAAACTTGATGTTCTTCTGGCGGCTGAACAGAAAGTAAAGCGCTGTAGCAAGCAGCCACACTGCCAGTGCCATCACCACATACCGCTCCTCAGTTACACCATACTCCGATACACGGCGCCAGATAGCCAGCACTAACAGTATAAGCAGCGGAAACAGGGCACGATAAAACCAGCGCGAAAAGGTACGCATCCATGTATTGCCTTCTTCAAACCGGATGGGGTGAATGAGTAAAAGCGATAGGATGCCAGCAATAGAAAAGCAAAGTACCAGCACAGAAACCCATCCCTCCGGCCATGCCCACTGCAGGATAATCTTGCCAAAATAAGCATACAGTATCAGCAAGTATAAGGTAACCAATGGCAACAACACAAACTGCGTAAACACCTTTAATCCTTTTGGATACTGATGCGTTTGTTCTAGCTCAGGCACGTTTGTAGAAACTCCGGCCAAGAAAAACCAGGTATTAAACACGCCTACCATAAAGAGCCACAATTCAGCGTAAAAGTTGCCATCAATAGCTACAGAGAAAAGCTCCTGCATGGCCAGCACTGCTATTACCAGCCCCAGAAAAAGTACTCCTGAATAGAGTGCAGAGGTAAGGATGCGCAGGAAGAGTACCTTGTTAAATTGCCAAAAGGCATTCTCTTCGCGTCTGTTCAGAAACATGGCATACGAGGCAGCCAGGTGCAGTGCCAGCGCCAGCATCAGGTAGCGCTGCCAGTGCTTTGGCTGCAGCTCCAAAGGCAGCAACCAGAAGTATAAACCAAGCAAACCAGCGCCCAATACCCACAGTGCCACCCGCCAACGGAGTGCCAGTTTATACTTGCTTACCAGCAGCTCAAAGGTAAAGAACAGGATCAAACCCAATGAGCTCACCAGCATCAGCTTCTCCAGGTAGAGGTGCTCTTGCTTTTGGTTAAAAGAAAGGTCGGTGTTGATAATCACTGCCGCTGTACCAGTAAAGGCTGCGAGCAGCACCAAGGGATATGCCAGAAAGGTATTAACAGCGCCGCGCCAAAGCTGCTGCAGCGAAATGTTCATCAAAAGCTTCATCGGTTTCTATCTTACCTTTTTTCTGCAGCGCCTGTTCTGGCACTGCGGAACCAAGGTAAGTATAAAACCGGAAGCATTGTATATACTCTATACTTTAGCGGCTTTGGCTACTTTGTCAGAAGAGGTGGTGGGGATGCGCACCAGGCGCTTCGTAACCGTATCTATACTTACATTTATCTCAAAGCCAAGTATGAGAATCATAGAAATAAAATCTAGCCAGATCATCAAACCGATCAAAGCACCGATAGAGCCATAGAATTTGTTGTAGGTATCAAACGCGCTGATGTAGTAAGAAAAACCCATTGACACCATAAAGATAAGGCCTGTAGCCACTACAGCACCAGCCGAGAAAAACGGCCACTTATCTTCTATAGCCGGCACAAAGTAATAAATCATCGAAGTAGCCAGCAGGAACAGAAACACAATGGCGATATACTTCAGAATTACGATCAAGGTATACGTATAGCTTTCCGTCACCACTTCATAGAACACCAGCACATCCAGAATCCATTGGCCAAAGAAAATAGCTGCTACTGCCGTAAACAAAATCATACTTAGTACCACGGTAAGTATAGTCGCAATAAAGCGTTTGCGCAGGTAAGTTCGTTTGTAGAACGTGTGGTACTTCTTATCAAAGGCATCCATCAAAGACATGATACCATTGGTAGAGAGCACCAGCGCAAAAAGAAAACCGAAAGAAAGCAAGCCTCCCCGCGGCTTGTTCACAATATCCTCGATTGTGCCGTAAGCAGCAGTATACATTTCCTCGGGCATAAAGTCCGCCAGAAAGTCAAGTATACTTTCGCCCAGGTCTAACGACAGGATGCTAGGAATGTATGGAATAAGTGTAAACAGGAAAATTATACTTGGAAAAATAGCCAGCGTAAAGTTAAAGGCCATGTAAGAGGCTCGCTTGGTAATAGAATCCAGGCGCAACTCTCCTATCAGCACATCAGCCACCTCGTATACCGATGACTGCCCATCGTTGAAGCGCCACCGCTTCAGGAAAACGATGAACTTCCGGTAGGCACGTCGGCGCTTCAGGTATTGCTGGTTTAGCCTCATTTAACGAAATAAGAATCTAACTTGCTATGGATCAGGGGCGGCACCTCAGTGGGACGCCCGGTTTTCATATCTACAAAAACCATAATGGTCTCCCCTATGTTCAACAGCGTTTCTGCCTCATTATATATTTCATACTCAAACCGGATGCGTGTACCGTGTGGCTTGCTCTTCAGCAATAGCTTTACAGTTAGCAAGTCATCATACTTAGCGGGGCGTATGAATTTGGTTTTCAGCTCCAGCACCGGCATCATGGTACCCGTTGCTTCCATCTCTTTATACTCAATGCCAAGCCGGCGAAACACCTCCGTGCGTGTTACCTCGTAGTAGGCCGCGTAGTTACCGTGGTATACATAGCCCATCTGGTCAGTTTCGGCGTACCGCACACGTATTTGCACTTCTGATTCAAACACAGCAATAGTTTTTATTTGTTGAAAGATGATCTGCGAATGTATAAAAAAAGAGCCTGCTACGCTAGTTAAACGTGAGCAGGCCCTCCTGGTGTATTAATTTAGTTTAGGATATTACGCTGGGTAAGGGCACGCTGATAGCGGCGCGCGTTGTTAATATGCTCGCGCTCTGTAACCGCGAATGCATGATATCCGGAGAAATCATCTTTCGCACAGAAGTAAATGTAGTTGTGCTGCTCCGGGTTCAGCACTGCATCAATACTGGATATATCCGGTACATTGATTGGACCGGGAGGCAAGCCTTTATACTTATAGGTATTATAAGGCGAGTCGTAGGCAAGGTGCTTGTTCAGCACACGGCGAATAGAAAAATCACGCACAGCAAAAACAACCGTTGGGTCAGCCTGCAGCAGCATACCTTTCTGCAGGCGGTTTAGGTATACCCCTGCCACCTTTGGCTTCTCATCTCTTTTAATTGTCTCGGCCTGCACAATAGAAGCGAGTGTACTTACCTGTTTTGGCGTCAGCCCCAGCTTATCAGCTTTGGCTTTGCGCTCGGCAGTCCAAAACTTGTCATACTCTTTTTTCATGCGCTGCATGAGTTCTGGCGCAGTAGTAGTCCAGTACAACTCGTAGGTGTTAGGTATAAACATGCTTACCACCGTGGTAGTGTCGAAGCCTAAGGTTTGCAGATACGCCTGGTCACTTAGCAGGCTGTCTAGCTCCTGTTCGCTGGCTTCTATCTCCGTTGCCAGTTTAGCAGCCAGCTGGTTGCGCAGGCGTACATTGGTAAAAGTAAGGTTAAGTGGTGCTTGCTGCCCCAGGCGCAGCACTCCGATTAATTGGCGGTTGCTCCAGCCGTGCTCTAATTTATAGCGTCCCGGTTTTACGAGTTTATCATAATCCATCAGCTTGGCCATAAAACGGAGCGATAGTTTGTCTATGATTGCACCACTGGCCTCGATAGAATCCATCGCTTGCCCATAGGTAGCTCCTGTGGGAATAAGAACATAGGTATCACGGTCTTTTGTGTCTACGTTCGGGGTATACACAATCTGATAGGCATAGTAAGAGAAGCTCACAAACAGAAATAGAAACAAAACTGCCAGTGCTGGCAGTAATTTGCTCTTCTCTTTCCGCTGTCTTCTGGGTCTTGGGTTATTGACTTCGTTGGCCATAGTGTTGGTAAAAGGCCCGGAATTAATTTTAGGTTCCGTACCTGTTGGTAATCAGGGCGCAAAAATAACACGAATGTCTTTAATTGCATAAGTGCGACAGGGCGAATAGGAAATTTAAATTTTGGCTGACTCCTTTTTGCTGCGTAGATTAGGTGTAACGCATGTGCAGTTTATCAAGTATGTTTATGTTATGTATTGTAGCACCCTGGGTTTTTAAACAGCAAATCACCTAATGCAGCTATGTTTTTTTGAATAGCATAATATATCCAGCAGCAGTACGAGCTATACTATGTAACCTCTCGATAACATAAAACAATTTCAAAACTATGAGTAACGCATCCCTCATTCAAATACATCCCGAAACGCCGCAAGAGCGCAAAATCAGAGAAGCCGTAGAGATACTTCGTAACGGAGGCGTAATTATTTACCCCACTGACACTATCTATGGCTTAGGCTGCGATATTCACAATGCCCGTGCCGTAGAACGCGTGTGCCAGATAAAAGGCGTAAAGCCAGATAAAGTAAATCTATCCTTTATCTGCTCCGACCTCACCCACATCTCTGACTACGCTAAAATCGACACACCAACCTATAAGGTGATGAAGAAGGCCTTGCCCGGGCCCTTTACATTTGTGTTAGATGCCACCAGCAATGTGCCTAAGTATACCAGCGCCAAGAAAAAGACAGTAGGTATCCGGGTACCTGATAACAACATCGCACTAGCTTTGGTAAAGGAATTAGGCAACCCTATCCTATCAACGTCCGTGCACGACGACGATGAGGTACTGGAGTACAGCACTGACCCTGAACTTATTTATGAGAAGTATAAAAACCTGGTGGATGCGGTGATAGATGGAGGTCCCGGCAATAACATAGCCTCTACTGTAGTGGACGTTACGAACAATTTTGAAGTGCTCCGCCAGGGAGCCGGAGACATTGAGCAGTACCTTTAGGAGTTCTGAGTCTTGAGTTCTGAATCTCGAGTAATAACTCAGAACTCAAGACTCAGAACTCGCCACTACGCGGCGATGTTTCCAGCGTTTATGGGTCCAGAGGTAGTCGGCAGGGCTGCGGCGAAGGCTGGCCTCTAATTTCTGTGCAAAAGTTTCGGTGATGGGATAGCCTTCTGTGTTCGCAGGAAAAGGTGTGCCATCCCAAATCATTTCAAAGGTGAGGCGGTAGTAGCCGCGTTTAATGCGCTGCACATCAAGAAAAAGCACTGGACAGTTAAACTTTCGAGCTATCTTTTCTGCGCCTACATAAAAAGGGGTATCTTGGTGCATAAATTCTGTCCAAAAGGTGATCTCGCTGTGCAACGGCGTCTGGTCTGAAAGCATGGCTACCACTCGGGGAACGTTTCTGTTTGCAGCAAAGTCGCGCAGCGTTTCTTTCATTTTGATGAGCCGTGGCCCGAGGCGGCTCCGCAGGTGCAGCATGTAAGCTTCGAAGAAAGGGTTGTTGAGCGGCTTGTACACGCCGGCCGTCGGGAAATCGAACTGTACGGCGCCAGCCGAAAGAATCCATTCCCAGTTACCCGTGTGGGAGCCCATAGTGATGGCCTGCTTCCCTTGCTTCACAATATTGCCCAGTAATTCGGCGTTGGAAAAGATGAGTCGCCGGGAAAACTCCTCTTGGCTGATAGAAGAAAGCTTCAGCGTCTCCACCAGCACATCCATAAACTGCCTGTAGAAGTCTTTGGCTATTTGTTTGATTTCCTGTTCATCTTTTTCAGGGAAAGCCATGCGCAGGTTCTGAAAAGTCACTTTTTTACGATACCCAATCACATAGTAAACCAGCACGTATAAAACGTTCGACATACCGTATAGCACACTGAAAGGAAGTGCTCCTAAGCCCTTTAACAATAACCAAAGCGGATAATACAGGGGTGGAATATTTGAACTCTTCATCATGGGCTATAAGGACAGAAGCAAAGGTACAATCCTCACCTCAAATTATGAAATTACAGTTCCTATGCTTATTTAGCAGCCGGACGAGCGCAAAAAGCAACTATTGATGTAAACTCCGGTTTCCTCATCCATTCGTAATTCATACATAATTAAAGACAGGTTTGATTCTTTTATCAGAAGCTCAATATAACCCGCCATTGGCTTTTTTCTGGCACGCAATTCGCTCTGAAAGTATACAGTTAGAGGCGCATGAAAATTACATAAAACAAAGTTATCGTAACAGGTGCCATGTGCTGACAGCACAGGGAGTACAGCCACTCAGCGTTCCGGTTATTAAAGGGAACAGCAGTGCTAAAATACCGATACAGGAGATAGAGATAGATTATAGCCAGAAATGGCAGCAGGTGCATTGGCGAACTATACAGGCAGCATACGGCAGAGCACCTTATTTTGAATTTTACAGCGATTACCTGCGAGAGGTATACGAACGGCAGCCAAAATTTTTATTTGAGCTAAATGTTGATCTTTTGAAGCTTTATCTTAAATTACTAAAACTAGATAAGCCACTAAGTTATACAGCGATTTACCAGGTACAGCCTCCTGATCACGTGCTGGATCTAAGAAATAAGGTACATCCTAAAATCTATCCTGACAATTTGCACGTAAAAACTTATACGCAAGTATTTGGCAAACAATTTGTACCAGAGCTAAGTATAATTGACTTGTTGTTTACACAGGGCCCTGCCTCCATATCTTACCTGAAGTAAAGGTGTCGGCAAACTGAACAATTGCTTTACAAGCCTGTTCTAATTACAGCTTATCCTGTTAGCCTCAATCAGTTAGAAAACAATTTTGAATATTTAGATTACACGGAGTATAGTATACATGGAAGCAAAATTCTCAAACCGAGTAAAAGAGGTCATCTCGCTTAGCCGGGAAGAAGCCATTCGGCTCGGACATGACTACATCGGCACCGAACACCTGGTGCTGGGTATGATTCGGGAAGGAGAAGGCACTGCCATTGCCCTGCTGAAAAAGCTTGGCGTTTCGATAGATGAGTTAAAGTACGCTTTAGAACAGGCTACCCGAAATACCGCTTCGCAAAGCAGCAACATCACTGGCAGTATCCCGCTCACGAAGCAGACCGAGAAGGTGCTGAAAATAACTTACCTGGAGGCAAAAATCTTCAAGAGTGATGTTATTGGCACAGAACACCTTCTGTTATCCATCCTGCGGGATGAAGACAATATTTCTTCACAAATTTTAGCGAAATTCAGCGTGAACTACGAAGCAATAAGAGACTCTTTGGATTATCACAGCAATAATCCATTAGCATCGTCTGACACAGACGATTCCGATGATTCGGACAAGCTGTTTGGTTCCTCGTCATCCCGCTCTGGCAGCAGCGCAAGCAAGAAAGCAGGCGAAAAATCCCGTACACCGGTGCTGGATAACTTTGGCCGCGACTTGACAAAGCTGGCAGAAGAAGATAAACTGGACCCGATTGTTGGCCGTGAAAAGGAAATTGAGCGTGTGGCACAGGTACTGAGCCGCCGTAAGAAAAATAACCCGATCCTGATTGGTGAGCCTGGTGTTGGTAAAACAGCCATTGCGGAAGGCCTTGCCCTGCGTATCATTCAGAAAAAGGTAAGCCGTGTGCTGTTTAATAAGCGTGTGGTAACCCTGGATCTTGCCTCTTTAGTGGCTGGTACCAAGTACCGTGGCCAGTTTGAAGAGCGTATGAAGGCGGTGATGAATGAGTTGGAGAAGTCTCCGGACGTGATCCTGTTCATTGATGAGCTGCACACGATTGTAGGTGCAGGTGGCGCTTCCGGTTCGCTGGATGCTTCCAACATGTTCAAGCCTGCGCTTGCCCGTGGCGAAATCCAATGCATCGGTGCCACTACGCTGGATGAATACCGCCAGTACATTGAAAAAGATGGTGCACTTGCCCGTCGTTTCCAGATTGTGATGGTAGATCCTACTACACCAGAGGAAACAATGGAAATCCTGCACAACATCAAAGATAAATACCAGGATCACCACCACGTAAACTATACCGACAAAGCCATTGAGGCCTGCGTGAAGCTTTCTGATCGCTACATGAGCGACCGCTTCCTGCCAGACAAGGCAATCGATATTCTGGATGAGGCTGGTGCCCGAGTACACATCAACAACATTGTGGTGCCGGAAGATATCCTGAAACTGGAAGAGCAGATCGAAAACATCAAAACGGAGAAAAACCGTGTGGTGAAAAGCCAGAAGTATGAAGAGGCTGCCCAACTGCGTGATAAAGAGAAAAAACTCATCGACCAGCTGGATGCCGCTAAAAAAGACTGGGAAGAAGAGACCAAGAAAAAGCGCTATCAGGTAAAAGAGGAAAATGTGGCAGAAGTTATTGCCATGATGACAGGTATACCGGTGAAGCGTATCGCTCAGAAAGAAGGCGTGAAGCTGCTGAACATGGGCGAAGAGCTGAAAGGCAAAGTGATCGGCCAGGATAAAGCTATCAGCCAACTGGTAAAAGCTATTCAGCGTACGCGCGTTGGTCTTAAAGACCCGAAAAAGCCAATTGGTTCTTTCGTGTTCCTTGGCCCGACAGGTGTAGGTAAAACAGAGCTTGCCAAAGTACTGGCTACTTACCTGTTCGATAAAGAAGATTCGCTGGTGCGTATCGATATGAGTGAGTACATGGAGAAATTCAGTGTATCTCGCTTAGTGGGAGCGCCTCCGGGATACGTAGGTTACGAAGAAGGTGGTCAGCTGACCGAGAAGATCCGTCGCAAGCCATACTCTGTGGTACTGCTGGATGAGATCGAGAAAGCGCACCCGGACGTATACAACCTGTTGCTGCAAGTACTGGATGATGGTATTTTAACAGACGGACTAGGCCGTAAGGTTGACTTCCGGAATACGATCATCATCATGACATCTAACATCGGTGCTCGTGATTTACAGGACTTTGGCGCTGGTATCGGTTTCATGTCGAAGAGCAAGCAGGAGAACGTAGATGAAATCATGCAAGGCACTATTGCCAGTGCATTAAAGAAAACGTTCTCGCCTGAATTCCTGAACCGTCTGGATGATGTGATTGTGTTTAACTCACTTAGCCGTGAAGACATGCACAAAATCATTGAGCTGTCGCTTCAGAAACTCTTTACCCGTGTGGAAACGCTTGGTTATACTATAGAACTCACCAAAGAGGCGAAAGACTTTGTGGCTGAGAAAGGGTATGATCCGAAGTATGGCGCACGTCCGCTGAATAGAGCCATCCAAAAGTATATCGAAGATCCGATTGCTGAGGAGATCCTGAAAGCTGAGGTTAACCAGGGTGATATGATTATGGTAGACTATAAAGAAGGCGAAGAGAAGTTGACGTTCAATTCAAAAAAGAGCGGCAAAAAGATCAAAAGCGCTTCTGATGAGGCACCAGAGTCCGAGCCAAGCAAGTCTTCTGATTCAGACAAGACAAAAGAATAACATATAGCTTTAGTTAGCATAAGGGCTACCCTAACCGGTAGCCCTTATTTTTTTGTCTTCACCAGTACTAAACCAATTATGCAGCTTAGAAGGCTTTAAGAAAATAGCTACTAACCTGTTCAGCATGAGCAAGAATAACTTCACCCTGGTAGGTTAGCAACTTATCTTCCTGCATTCAAAAAGTTATAAAATTGTAAAGCTTTTAGCTGGAGTTTGTTAAATTTGAGGAAACGAATATTGGAAACTACACATACACCTAATCAAAACATGGCTGGAGAAATCAGGCAAGACCAACTAGACACACTTGAGCGCAAAAACGCAGAGGCGCTACTTGGCGGTGGTCAGGACAGAATAGAGGCACAGCATAAAAAAGGGAAACTTACAGCCCGTGAGCGTATCCACCTGCTAATGGATGAAGGCTCTTTTGAGGAAATAGGCAAGTTTGTCATGCACCGCTCCAAAGATTTTGGTCTGGATAAGCAGTACTATTTAGGTGATGGTGTCGTAACGGGATATGGCACTATAAATGGTCGCCTGGTATATGTTTTCTCTCAGGATTTCACCGTATTGGGCGGCTCACTTTCGGAAACCCATGCTGAAAAGATCGTAAAAATCATGGAACTGGCCATGAAAAACGGCGCTCCTGTTATTGGCTTGAACGACTCTGGCGGAGCCCGTATTCAGGAAGGCGTAGTATCGCTGGGTGGTTATGCGGATATTTTCTATCGCAATACGCTAGCCTCAGGTGTTATTCCTCAGATTTCGGCTATTATGGGGCCATGTGCGGGAGGTGCAGTATACTCTCCGGCCATCACTGATTTTATTATGATGGTAGAGGACACCTCATACATGTTCGTGACCGGCCCTAACGTAGTGAAAACGGTAACACATGAAGAAGTAACTTCTGAAGAATTAGGTGGAGCCAGCACACATAGTACAAAAAGTGGTGTTACCCACTTCTCCTGTGCAAACGAGGTAGAGTGTATCACCTACATCAAAAAACTGCTGAGCTATGTTCCGCAGAACTGTGAAGAATTGCCACCTTCGTTGCCATACGAACTACAAGCTGACGAAACCCGCAAAGTACTGGACACTATTATCCCTGAAAACCCGAACCAGCCGTACGACATTCGGGAAGTAATTGATGGTATTATAGATGAAGGTACTTTCTTTGAAGTACATAAAAACTTTGGCGATAACATTGTAGTGGGCTTTGCCCGCTTGGGAGGTCGCAGCATAGGCATCGTGGGTAACCAACCTGCCGTTCTTGCCGGTGTGTTAGACATAAACGCCAGCACCAAAGCAGCCCGCTTTGTACGGTTCTGTGATTCCTTTAATGTACCATTGTTAGTACTGGAAGATGTACCGGGATTCCTTCCGGGTACCGACCAGGAGTGGCGAGGCATTATCACCAACGGTGCCAAACTGCTTTATGCTTTCTGCGAGGCTACAGTGCCACGTATCACCGTTATTACACGCAAGGCTTATGGTGGCGCTTATGATGTAATGAACTCCAAGCACATTGGTGCCGACATGAACTTTGCCTGGCCAACTGCCGAAATAGCGGTGATGGGTGCTCAGGGTGCTGCCGAAATTATTTTTAAGCGTGAGATTGCCGCTGCCGAAGATCCGGAAGCTAAACTGGCAGAGAAAGTGCAGGAGTATAAAGAAAAATTTGCTACTCCTTACCGTGCCGCACACCGTGGTTTTATTGATGAGGTAATTATGCCTTCTGAGACTCGAACTAAGCTTATAAAAGCATTTAAAATGCTGGAAAACAAAGCCGTAACCTTGCCTCGCAAAAAACACGGAAACATTCCGCTTTAAACTTACATAAACACTATTTGTAGCCTGTGCCAAGGGGGGAATATCCAGCGGCACAGGCTTACTTGATTCTAACCATACACCAACATCTGACAACAAATGAGACAAGAATCTTTCGATTTTCTACAGAAATACCTGAATAACTCCTCTCCCACCGGCTTTGAGGTAGAAGGCCAGAAGCTTTGGCTGGAGTACATGAAGCCATACATAGACGAGTACTTTGTAGATACTTACGGCACCGTAGTAGGTGTGATAAACCCGGAGGCAGAATATAAAGTAGTAATTGAGGCACACGCCGACGAGATTAGCTGGTTTGTAAACTACATCACACCGGAAGGCTACATTTACGTACGCCGCAACGGTGGTTCTGATGCCCTGATTGCACCGTCTAAGCGCGTGAACATCCATACTTCCAAAGGCATTGTAAAGGCTGTATTTGGCTGGCCAGCTATACATGTGCGCAAAGTAGAAAACGACAAAGCCCCAACCATGGAAACTATTTTCCTGGATTGCGGTGCCAGCAACCGTGAGGAAGTAGAGAAAATGGGTGTGCACGTGGGTTGCGTTATCACGTTCGAAGATGAGTTTACCGTAATGAACGACCGCTACTACGTGGGCCGTGCATTGGATAACCGTATCGGTGGTTTCATGATTGCAGAAGTAGCCCGTCGCTTAAAAGAGGATGGCAAAAAGCTGCCTTTCGGCCTATACATTGTAAATGC
Organism: Pontibacter rugosus; assembly: GCF_042678745.1. NCBI lineage: Bacteria > Pseudomonadati > Bacteroidota > Cytophagia > Cytophagales > Hymenobacteraceae > Pontibacter > Pontibacter rugosus. The sequence continues at coordinate 28,611 of NZ_JBHTLD010000015.1, forward strand.
AGTGCAGGAGGAGATTGGCCTCCGTGGTGCCGAAATGATTGCGCACCGCATAAAGCCGGATGTTGCCATCATTACAGATGTAACGCACGACACGCAGTCGCCGATGTATGAGAAGAAAACCAACGGTGATATCCATTGCGGAAAAGGCCCTGTAATTGCCTATGGCCCTGCCGTACAAAATAACGTGCGCGACCTGATCATCAATACGGCACAGGAAAAAGGAATACCTTTCCAGCGTGCAGCGGTTTCACGTGCAACAGGCACCGATACAGACGCATTTGCTTACTCTAATGCAGGTGTGGCCTCTGCCCTGATCTCGTTGCCGCTTAAATATATGCATACTACTGTAGAAACTGTGCATAAAGACGACGTAGAGAACGTAATCAACATGATCTACGAAACCATACTTAAGATTGAAGATAAGCAGGACTTCCGTTACCTGAGCTAATCGTTTCAAACTTCTGATTGCACCAAAGCCTCACAGCGTTCTGTAACCTGTGGGGCTTTGGTTTTTAAGCCAATGCTTCTTAACTTAACTAGAGCATGTTTACATTTCGTTTTTGCAAGCGAAAGCTGAATGGAAAGGGTTCTGGCAAAGCGGTTTTAGAGCTTCATAGCAGCGCTATGGAGCGAGAAAAGCGTGAAGCCAGGTTCCTTTACAGGCAGCTTGCAGCGCAAAGGATGAATTTTAAACATGCTCTAAGCGACTAACCTAAAGCTATGAACCGATACTTATTCTGGGTTTTGATTATTCTGCCGTGGTTTATACTTGCTGTGTTTTTAACACACAACCGTGACCCTAAAGTAAGAGCTCCGGTACTTATTATGCTACTCATACACTTATGTATAGTAGTGAATGTCCGCAGAAAAGCAGTTGGCTTATCCGTAGCAGAAACCTTTAAGGCACTTGTGCCACTTTGGGGTACAAAGGAGTATGCCCGTTTATTCTTTCAGGAAGTATAGCTCATTCCCCTTTTTTGTATACTCTGTAATTTATCTACCGTGCATTTTACTGATCAAATGGGCAAGCAGCTAAGTTTGCCAAAACCACCGCAGCGTATCATATCACTTGTACCAAGTCAAACAGAGCTTTTGTTTGACTTAGGCCTTGCCCACCGAATTGCAGGTATCACTAAATTCTGCATTCACCCAAAAGAACAGGCAAAGCAAAAGCCCATCATCGGGGGAACCAAGAATTTCCATTTCGATAAAATAGATGAACTACAGCCAGACCTGATTATTGGGAATAAAGAGGAGAATTATAAAGAAGGCATAGAACAGCTACAGCAGAAGTATACTGTATGGATGAGTGACATCTACACGTTGGATGACGCACTAGAGATGCTGCAGCAGGTTGGAAAACTGACTGATACTGAAGGCAAAGCTGCAGAACTGGAACAAGGTATAAAATCAGGTTTTGAGCAGCTACAGCCAATGCAACCAAGTATAAAAACAGCTTACTTTATCTGGCGCAAGCCCTACATGGCCGTAGGCAGCCACAACATCATAGACCACATGCTGCAACGGTGCGGCTTTTCCAACATCTTCGCAGATTTGGCACGATACCCTGAAATCACACCGGAGCAACTACAGCAGGCAAACCCACAGCTTATACTTCTGTCATCAGAGCCTTACCCGTTCAAAGAAAAGCACATACAGGAGTTCAGGGAGTTGTGCCCGCAGGCATTAGTAAAAATGGTAGATGGTGAGATGTTCAGCTGGTATGGCAGCAGGCTTTTACACGCCCCAGCTTATTTGCAGCAGGTGATTCAGGAGGTGCAGGAAAGTTTATAAGTATAAAGGCTGTAGGTTTGGCTATTCAAGTGACCCCACCCTTGCCCCCTTTTTAATATGTATCTGCTACAGTACCAGTATAAGTTATGTAGTCAAAGTTATTCAGCTGAACCCACCCCAGCCCCTCCCGAGAGGGGAGTTAGTTTAAGCTCCGTCAGCTTTGGCTACTGAACTGATCCCAGTCTTTCCATTAAGCGCTTTATAGGTTTCCGGTGCCGCGCGAGCGGCAGCCGTTAGGCAGGAGACTACACAGCGCGATACGGTTAACGAGGGCCCCTATTCCCAAGACGAGCCCTCGCTTATATAGGGCCCCTACCCCAGCTGTGAGCGCTCTAAAGTATAACGTGAAACAATAGGTGTTTGGGAACTGGAGGATGAACAGAAGCGAGAAAGGATAGCTTGTTTCAAACCACAGCAAGCTGTAGCTATGGAAGTATGGCCGTAGCAAGTATAGCTAAGGCTAATGCAAGTATGGCTGGCTCTGCGACCCAGTAGAGCTGGAAGCTCTACACCATAGTAAGCACTAGCTGCAAGCTAGCGCCAGCGGGAAAAGGAAGCCTATGCAAGTATAAACTGCATCAAGTATAGCAGGAACTTTAGCTATTGCCAGCGGGTAGTGCCTACTATACTTAGTTCATAATTACTTTAAACCCTACTTTCTGTAAATCCTCCCAATACCTTGGGTATGATTTACGCACTACACTTGGCTCCTGAATATCCACTGGCTCCAGCAGGGCAAGCGGCGCGAAGGCCATAGCCATACGGTGGTCCTGGTAAGTACGGAAGCTGAGTTTTTGTTTGTGAAGAATTCCCGGCTCTAAAGTAAATACACCCGGAGTTATCTCTTCCAGAGAGCAGTTCATTCCTAACACTTCAATCTGAAGCGCCTGTATACGGTCCGTTTCTTTTATGCGAAGGCTTTCAAGGCCCGTCATGTCTACGTGTACACCAAGAGCAGCGCATAGTGCCACTATGGTTTGAGCCAAGTCAGGACAATCAGAAAAATCGAGCGAAATATGGCGCTCATGCTTCTTCTTCATCAACTTTACTCCCTGCTCTGTAAATTGTGTATAAACGCCCAGCTTATACATGATATCTGCAATGGCATGGTCTCCCTGATAAGAGTGCTCCTTTAAGCCCAGTAACGTAATATCTGCCTCTTTGGCAAGTGCTACCAGGCTATACCAGTAGCTTGCCGCCGACCAATCAGACTCTACCGTAAACTCAGCAGCTTTATACTCCTGTGGTGCCACGGTAATAGTGTTTCCTTCAAAAATGGCTTCTACACCAAAATGCTTCATCAGCGAGAGCGTCATTTCAATATATGGCCTAGAGCCAATTTTACCTTCCAGCTCCAACTCCAAGCCTTCAGGAAGTAGTGGAGCAATCATAAGCAGAGCAGATATATACTGGCTACTGATATCGCTGCGTACTTTCAGCTGCTTTTTGCCGTTTCCGGTAAACTTGCCAATTTTTAGGGGCGGATATCCTTCTTCCCCCAAGTATGCTATACTTGCACCAAGCTCCCGCAGGGCCTCTACCAGTACTTTGATGGGCCGCTGGCACATCCGCTCTGTGCCAGTTAACGTCTTTTCCTGGCCCGTGATGGCATAGTAGGCTGTCAGGAAGCGCATTACCGTACCGGCATCCTCGGCATCAATGGTAGCAGCATCACTCTTCAGCAGGCGCTGTAGCAGCTGGGTATCATTAGCTTCAGAGAGGTTATGCAGCTGCGACTCCTGCCCCGAAAGTGCGGAAATAATCAGTGCGCGATTAGCCTCGCTTTTAGAAGCTGGTAATTTTATACTTCCGTTCAGTACTCCGGTTGGGTGGCTAAGGGTAAGGCTCTGGCTCATAGTAAAGTGTAGTAGCGTAATGATTCAACAATTTCCTGCACCGTAATGGGCTGGTCGAAAACAGCTTTGCCGATGCCCTGCAACAAGGTACAGTTGATGGTGGAGCGGGTATTCTTTTTGTCCTGCAAAGCGAACTGGGCAATCAGCTGTATATCAGCCTCCGTTAGGCTCACTTTTTCATAGATAGAAACCAGAAAAGTCTCTATCCTTTCTAACTCCAGCTGAGAGAGCAAATCATGCTTCATACTTATCCAGGCTTCGCAAAGCATCCCTACGGCAATGGCCTCTCCGTGCAGCAATTCGCGCTCCGGCTTATCTAATAGGTAAGTTTCTATGGCATGCCCCACCGTATGTCCGAAGTTCAGCACCTTGCGGTAGCCGCCCTCCAGCGGGTCAACTTCTACTACTTTAGATTTTATACTTACCGAATGCTGTATCAGGTTCTCCCAATCCTCTGTGAACAACCCGATGTGGCGCTGCTCCATAAAAGCATTTGCATCGGCAATCAACCAATGCTTGATAATCTCAGCGTAACCGGATTTCAGCTGCCTTGGTGGCAACGTTTGCAGAAAGTCAGGGTTGATAAATACCGCTTGCGGCTCCTGGTATACCCCAATATGATTCTTAAGGCCATGGAAATCAACCCCTGTTTTGCCGCCCACGCTGGCATCTACCTGTGCCAGTAGGGTAGTTGGCACCTGCACAAAGTATAATCCACGCTTAAAAACAGCTGCACAAAAGCCGCCCATATCTCCGATCACACCACCACCCAAATTCACCAGTACAGACCAGCGGTCCAGGTGCAGTTCGGTCATGCGCCCCCAAATAAGTTCGCAGGTTTGCAGTGTTTTGTGCTCCTCGCCACTTTTTATCTGGATAAGGTCGTGCTCAGGCAAGTATGGCTTCAGCTGCGGATAGCAATGGGCCAACGTATTTTCATCTACCAGCACAGCCACTTTGCTAAAGGCTCTGTTTTTGAGCAGTTCCGGTAGCTCCTGTAGTGCCGACTGGCCTATATGTATGGTTTCGGTCATGCTAATTTTATCTTGTGCAAGGCTTAATGAAGTAAGCCTACAACAGGTTCTTTATCATACGCTTCCCTTAAAACCTTAAGAAAGCTGTTTGCACAAATATACGTGTTGGGTTTTCCCGTAACAAAGCATTTCTTAGAAGCTTCTTACTGCTTTTAGTTGCAAACCGAAGTATAGGTGAATTCAGGGAGCAGAGATAAAGAAGCGATGAAGCATTGATTGCTCATAAACAGGAAAGCACAGAATAGTAAGGAGAGCAGAGAGCAGCAGGACATAGCTCCTGCTTTAACACAAAAATGAAAAGCTTTGAAAAGTTAACACATAAAATTCGCCGCCGGAACCCTGAGCTCACCCGATACCGAGCTTAGCGATAAAAAGGCTCGTTCACGCTTAAAGCAACAGAGCTATTTATGTGCCGTTCCTAATAGGGTTCTTTGCTCCTCTCACCCTTCCGGATCTTATACTTTCTATAGGCACAGGACTAATATCTCTGCTTGCCGTACTTTCAGAAAAGCATCTGATTTCAAAAAGAACCAACAGGTAAATCTCTTACTCGTCTTTCATGACAGCTGTTTGCTTGCGGATAGATTCCACGTGAATCAGCTTGTACAGTTCTTCTATGAAGGCAGGACTTACACCAGCCTCCTCAGCCCAATTGGCACGGGTACGGAAAATCTCTTTCCAGCGCTCCAGTTGTAGTACCTGCACATTGTTAAGCTTTTTATATTCTCCTATCAGCTCTACAAGCGCCATACGCTTAGCCAGGGCCTCAATAATATGATGGTCTGCAGCATCAATTTGCAGGCGCAATTCCTCGGCCCGATTTACCAGTTCAGCATCATCATACTTCGGCTTGCGCACCTGCAGTCTATCCAAAATATCTTTAAGCGCAGCAGGAGTGACCTGCTGTGCAGCATCGCTCAGTGCAAAGTCAGGTCTTGGGTGCGACTCGATGATCATGCCATCGTAACCAAGGTCCAGTGCTTTTTGAGTAATCGGAAAGATTAGCTCACGCTTGCCCCCGATGTGGCTTGGGTCTATAATGAGGGGCATATTCTGAAAGCGCGCCTTCAACTCTATCGGAATTTGCCACAGCGGTGTGTTCCGGTACTTAGATTCCCCATAAGACGAAAAGCCACGATGTATGGCTGCCAGATCAGTTATACCTGTAGTATAGATACGCTCAATGGCACCAATCCAGAGGGCAAGGTCCGGGTTAATAGGGTTCTTTATCATCACAGGCACCTGCACACCTTTTAAGGCGTCCGCAATTTCCTGCACGGCAAAAGGGTTTACAGTGGTGCGTGCGCCAATCCATAGCACATCTATGTTGTACTTCAGCGCCTCCTCCACGTGCTTACCGGTGGCTACCTCCGTAGTTACCATCAGCCCTAGCTCCTGCTTTACACGCTTCAGCCAGGCCAGCCCTTTCTCACCCACTCCCTCAAAGCTGCCAGGGCGGGTGCGCGGCTTCCAGATACCTGCCCTGAATAACTTTATACCTTGCTGCTGCAGGGCCTGTGCCGTTTCCATTACCTGCTCCTCTGATTCGGCACTACACGGGCCGGCAATCACAAAAGGCTTGCTTTGCTCTACCTGCAGCTTCGCAAAAAAAGAATTGTTGCTAATAAACTTCATCAATAGTATTGGTTGTTACAAAGGTAGCTGATGTAGACACAAAAGGCAGCAGAGATCACTTAAAAGTAACTTAAGTTTCTGAAAAGAGTAATCTGTACCAGGCTCTACCCTACGTGGCTAACCTGCATAATATCAAGTATAAAACAAACAGCAAAGTATAGTCACAAGTTTAAACACAGATAGGGTTTAAATTAAGCAAACCTGCCAGGCGAAAGAGTTGCGAACTGTATCCGAAACACTATCTTTGCGGAGCTAATAATTCTCACATGAACCCGATTACAAAAATATCTTTCGACGATACAGCTGTGGCTTTTTCATCTAAGTCTGATGCTGAATTATACAAGATGTTTCTGCTGTTCAAGACCATGAACAGCAACTCATTAGTAAAAATTGGCGGCGGCTTACTGAACACCGCCATAAACCTGCACCTGCCGGTAAAATTTATCATCAAGCCAACTATTTTCAATCATTTTTGTGGCGGTGAGACTATTCAGGAATCTGAGCGTGCCATTAAAGAACTGGCAAAGTATAACATCGGCACCATTCTGGATTACTCAGTAGAGGGTGAAGGCGACGAGAAAAGCTTTGATGCAACGCGCGATGAATTGCTTCGCACGGTAGAAAAAGCCCGCGCTAACCCAAAAGTGCCTTTCTCAGTGTTCAAGATTACGGGTTTGATGGACATTAAGCTGATGGAGAAAGTGCAGGCACGCCAGCAACTAAATGCTGAAGAACGTGCTGCATTTGAACGTGGCCGGGATCGTGTGAATGCCATTTGCAAAAGCTGCTATGCGGCAGATGTGCGTGTTTTTATAGATGCGGAAGAAAGCTGGATTCAGGAGACAATTGATAACTTAGCCTATGAAATGATGGAACTCTATAACAAAGAGAAAACCATTATTTATAACACCTATCAGATGTACCGCCACGACCGGCTTGATGTGATAAGCCGCGACTACGAAAACGCTGTAAAAGGAGGCTATTTCTTGGGAGCCAAGTTAGTGCGTGGTGCTTACATGGAAAAAGAGCGTCGCCGTGCGGAGGCAGAAGGAAGGCCAAGCCCTATCAATCCAACCAAAGAAGCATCTGACAAGCTTTTTGATGATGCCTTACGTTTTTGCATCAAGCACATAGACCGTATTGCTTTTTGCTCTGGCACACATAACGAAAACAGTTGCTACCTGCTTATCCAGCTGATGGGTGATAACTATATCGAGCCTTATGATGAGCGTGTATACTTTGCGCAGCTGTTTGGCATGAGTGATAACCTCTCTTTTAACCTGGCGCACAGCGGCTACAATGTGGCTAAGTATGTTCCCTACGGTCCGGTAGAGGCAGTTATGCCTTACTTATTGCGCCGAGCTAACGAGAACACAGCCATTGCCGGGCAAAGCAGCCGAGAGTTTAACCTGATCCAAAAAGAAATCGAGCGCCGCAGGGCAAAAAAATAAAAGCATAGAGGATGCGGGCATTCTGCAACCTCTATGCTCTTAAAACAATGGGGCCCCGCGCATCAGCACGGGGCCCCATTGTGTGTTTTCAGAACTATAAGCTTAAAGCCGTAGTTCTATTAACTATGATTACTCAACGATTGTAGCAGAATCAGTAACGATTGCAGCTGAATCAACTACAACTTCTTCTTCCATTACTGGAGTTTCTTCAACAACCTCAGTTTCTACAGCTTCAGTTTCAGTAGTAGCTTCTTCGCTAGTGCAAGCTGTGAAAGAAGTAAGAGCAAGAGCAACGATAGCGAATGTGAATAATTTTTTCATTTTGTGCTTGTGATTAAGTGTTTTGGTTTCGATTTTGATCTTCATACCGGAATCAGGGAATGGTAACCCGGCATTTTGAAAAAAAATTAAATTAATTTTCGGAGGGTTACAAAATGCCCCTTAGCGTATTAAAAATAGATTACGATGAAGAAAAGTTTGTATGAGACGGATGAGGCAATTATGGAAGGCATCCGGCTTGGCGACGACAAAGCTCTGGCTCACCTGTACAAACTTTATTTCCCGGTGATTTCTCATTTCATCATGAGCAACAGCGGAACCGATGACGAAGCTAAAGACATTTATCAGGAAGGCGTTATCGTGTTTTACGAAAAAGTGAAGGAGAATAGTCTGGAACTTACCTGCCAGATTAAAACCTACCTCTACTCCGTATGCAGAAGGCTTTGGCTAAAGCGGCTGGCTGAAAAAGGACGCTACGCCACTCGCTTAGATGAGTCAGAAAGCTTTGTGCCAGTAGAAGAAGAAGTGCAGCAGCACGAAGAGCAGGAACGGCAGTTTGGTGTAATGGGTGATGCGCTGCTACAGTTAGGAGAGCCTTGCCGCAGCTTGCTGGAAGATTATTATATCAGAACGCAAAGCATGCAGGATATTACTGATAAGTTTGGCTACACCAACAGCGATACCGCCAAAAACCAGAAGTATAAGTGCCTTCAACGCCTGAAAAAGATATTTTTTGCTACCTATAAGCCTGAGGTTTAGACAGGCTAAAAAAAGATGTGGCCACCTAAAGGCCGGGAGAAGACGACAATGTTAGAGTATCGCGCTTACGAGCAAATAGAAAGCTACCTGAATGGCAATATGGCCGCTGAAGACAAAGCGGCCTTTAAGGCGCTGCTGCGTTCGGATGCACATTTAGCTGAACAGGTGCGCGAGCACCAGCAACTGTTGCAGGCCATGCAAGCATACGGCCAGCGCCAAAACTTGCGTGACAAACTCAATATCTTTCATGAGGAGATGCAACCTGCGGCACCTGCCACACCGCCTGCATGGCAGGTTCTCTGGACGCGCCACAAGCAAACACTTGCTGTAGCGGCCACCGTTTCGTTGTTTTCAGTGTTTGGCACTTTGCTTAGTGTGCAGCAGCTTAAAGCTCCTGTGCAGCAGCAAACTGTGCGCTACATAGAACTCCGCCGCGAAGTAGAGCGCTTAAAGAAAACGCAGACAGCCATTATCAACGGCATTAATGACGCTCCTAAGCCTGTCCCTCCTAAACCAGCTGCTTTTGCCGGAACAGGTTTTGCCATATCTGCAGATGGTTACCTGGTAACAAGCTCTCACGTAGTAGAGGGGGCAGACTCTATCATGATTGAAAACAAAGCTGGCCTCAAGTATAAAGCCACCGAAGTATACCGCGACGAAATTCATGATTTGTCTATTTTAAAAGTGACAGATCCTGCTTTCCAAAGCTTTGGGCGCTTACCTTATACTTTCAAAACTGCTGAGTCTGATTTAGGCGAAAAAGTATTTACCCTAGGCTACCCACGCGAGGATATTGTGTTTGGAGAAGGTTCGCTTAGCTCTACTACGGGCTTCGAAAATGACTCCACCGCGTACCAGGTTTCTATACCGCTTAACCCTGGCAACAGTGGCGGCCCGCTACTGGATGATAAAGGGAACCTGATAGGAGTTATCAGCGGAAAGCAGGCTGGGCAGGAAGGTGCCGCATTTGCTATTAAGTCCGCTTACCTCTTGCAGTTAATTAATGAATTGCCTGCTACAAGCGATGTTGCCCCTCTCTCCTTACCAAAAAATAATGCACTTTCGGGTCAAAACAGGCCTCAACAATTGAAAAAACTTAAAGATTATATATTTGTAGTTAAGGTGTATAATTAATAAGGCAAGAGGCATAACCTTTATGCGTAACCCATCTACCTATTGTTAT